>NZ_JBHSNG010000013.1:0-112865 GCF_042657005.1 Rhodanobacter terrae | reverse complement strand
GACGACGACATTCAAGCGATTGAAGACAAGCTCAACCAGCGGCCTCGAAAGCGTTTAGACTTCCGTACGCCACAACACGTTTTCGATGTCTCCCTCAACCGTGGTGCACTTCGTAGTTGAATCCGCCGGGGAGGATTACCACGGGCAGTTTGCCGACGGTCTGCAATTTGCGCGGATGACTGTGAGTATTCGGATCAAGCCCGCCACCGATTCCGGCAGCCACCGAACTTGCCGCTGGTGCCGATCAACGGCCGGTGACCCGCTTGGGCCAGCTTATCCAGCCGACCACCAGTGACCCTATCGCCACGACGAGTGGCGGCACGGCGTGCCCGTATTCGCCGTGGATGATGACGGTCGCGAGGGCGGCACACATGACAGCGCAGCCGAGCGCCGAGCCCAGCAGGCGACTCCGCGCCCGGAAAAGCAGAATGGCCGCCGTGAGTTCCAGCGATCCGGTCACGAAATGGAACCAGCGCGGGTAACCCCATTTCAGGTATTCCGCGTAGATGGATCCCGGGGCGATGATGTTGCTGAGTGAACCCACGACGAAGAAAGCGGCAAGAGCCAAGGGCAGGACTCGGCGCCAGGAGATTTTGGACATTGATGCGACCTCGGATGATGAGTTTGCTGCCGATGGGATGCGACCTCCGGAGCGGATTCCGAAAGTCGTATCCCATCGCCGATCCGCGGACCTACGCCGTAGCGGCCTTCCGGGCTGCCGCGAAGACATCGCGGGCGGACGTCGTGCCAGGGACGTGCTCCGTACCCTCGACCCCGAGCGCCATCCAGCCTGCGTTGACGGCGTCGAACATCGCTTCGGCCGGTCCGGTCTGGCCCTTCGGAATGCCGAGCTGCTCGAACGCTTCCGGCCACCCGGCCCGCGGGATAGCAAAAGCCTCGACGTCGACCTTCAAGACTTCACCCAGTTGCGCCGCGACTTCATCCGCGCTGACCATCGAACCGAGCTCGACGACGCGCTGCCCCGACCACGCCGGCCCGGTCAGAAGGGCGGCGATCTCGGCGCCGACATCATCGGTCGCGACCATGGTCGATTTCCGGTCTGTCGGGTTGTAGTAGACGGGGAGCGTGCCGCCCTGGGCAACATGCAAGCCGTAGAGGAAGTTTTCGAAAAACCCGCCGGAGCGCACATAGGCGATCGGCATCGTCAGGTCGCGAAATCCCTGCTCCAGAAGCGACAAGGCCGTGATCATCCCCAGCCCGCTGGTTCTGTTCGCACCCATGGATGAGAGTGCTACCACCCGCGGCGGGGCTGCCTGGGCAAGTGCACCGACGTAGTTTGCAATCACCGCCTTCGCTTCCTTGTAGTCGGGCGAAGGCGCCCATACCGGTGGCAGCATCACAAACGCGCCTTCGACATCTTTGAGCGCCATCTCGATGGCTGCCGAATCACTCCAGTCGCCGTCGACCAGTTGCACGCCTTCGCCGGCCCACTTCGCCGCCTTCTCGCGATTGCGGACGAGCGCGCGTACTTCCTTGCCTTGCGCCAACAGACGTTTTGCCGTGGCGCCGCCAACTTTTCCCGTGATTCCCATGACTAAAAACATGAGCGTTCTCCCGATCTTTCGGATCTTTGTACGTAAAGGCCAACTGACAGGCAGGAATTCCTGCCGATACGCTTCAGTTGGAGCAAGTGATTCCAAACCGCCGCCCTGCTCGATCGCCGAACGGCGAAGCCGCTCCAACCGCAATGCGCCTATATGCCGGAGCCAGTGACGAGAAAGCGGGCACGAACCGAGGGGGACATGGAGACTCCGTGAGCGGGAGACTTATGGCTTGGTCTACTATAGAGACCGCCACCGGGTACCGTAAGGAGGCAGTTTTTTGTAACCAGCCGATTTCGAGGAATTCCGCATGAGCAACGCATCGAGCGCCATCGAACGATTCAGCCGATATCCGTTGGGCGAGTCCCAGTCCGTCTGCTGCCCGGTGCGCGACGTGCTCGACCGTATCGGCGACAAATGGAGCATGCTCATGATCATGGCCCTCGCGATGCGACCGCACCGCTTCGGCGAGCTTCACCGTGCTGTCCATGACATATCCAAGCGCATGCTCACCCAGACCTTGCGCGATCTGGAGCGCGACGGACTGATCACCCGCCATGTCTTTCCGACCAAGCCGCCGGGCGTTGAATATCGGTTGGCCCCGCTGGGCCACTCGCTGCTGGACCCGATGGCGGCCCTCATAGATTGGGCGGATCGTTGCCACGGCGACATCCGTGCCGCACGCGCCCGCTTCGACGGCACGGCCGGTGATGCCCCACGTCAGACTTTTCCTGCTCGATCGGCGGTGAGCATCAACCGGCCAGGGTGACCCACTCGAACCGGCACGCTGTTCACTCCCTGCCAGCACCCGCAGCTGAAGACAGCGATGCCCCGTTGCAGCCGCTCGCGACCGCCTGCAACGGGGCTCGCGGAGACGGCGAGGAGATCTTGCCGGTATTGAATCTCGCGCGTTGCCCGGCCATGCCGCACCGAATGCCTGCGGCGATTCCGGCTAGTAACAAACAGACCATCCGCCGCCGTCAGACCGGCGTGGTGGGCGGCAGCCGCCGCGCGATGAGCTGCCCCTTGACGATGGCCGTGTTCGTGGCGGCTTCGACGGCGAGACGGTCGACGAGCTCGTCGAGGTGTTCCATCGAGCGAGCGAACAGGCGAGCCACGAAGCAGTCGTCGCCGGTCACCTTGTCGCACTCGACGATCTCCGGCATGGACTCGATCAGCTCCTGAACGACGCGCAGGCGTCCGGGCAACGGCCGCACTCTCACGATCGCCTGCAGCACGTGTCCGAGCAGCTTCGGCTCGAGATCGACGGTATAGGCGCGGATGACGCCGCGTTCTTCCAGGCGTCGCAGCCGCTCCGAGGTGCTTGGTGCGGAAAGCGAGATGCTGGTGGCCAACTCCTTGAGCGAGAGGCGCGCGTTGCTGGCCAGCAGCTTGAGAATGGCGCTATCGACGTTGTCGATCATGAAATAAGCCTATATCGATATTTTGCCTGAAATAATGAGGCAACTTGCCAGAACTACATTTCTTTTCTTATGGAGTCACCGCAGTCTTCGCTCTAGATTGAACGCAGTCAACAGGCGAGGGCGTGGCATGGGCGAGCAGACACGTGGCACCGTCGAAATGTCGGTGGCGATGGCGGTTTCCGGAACCATCGGCTGGTTCGTCGTGACCTCCGGGCGCCCGGTGCTGGATGTGGTGTTCTGGCGGTGCGTGTTCGGCGTCGTGACGCTCCTCGCCACCTGCATGTACATGGGGCTGCTGCGCCGTCATCTCACGCGGCGCGTGCTGGCGCTGTCGGCGCTGGGCGGCGTTGCCATCGTGTTGAACTGGGTGTTGCTGTTCGGCGCGTATTCGCGCGCGTCGATAGCGATCGCCACGACGGTCTACAACACACAGCCGTTCATGCTCGTTTGCCTGGGGGCGTTCTTTCTCGGCGAGCGAGTGACGCTCGCCAAACTGGCCTGGCTTGGTGTGGCCTTCGGCGGATTGGCGCTGATCGTCCAGGTGGGCGCGACCACCGCGTCACTGGGCGCCGGGTACACCGTCGGCATTCTCATGGCGCTGGGGGCGGCCGCCCTGTGGGCGATCGCCGCCCTCGTCACCAAGCAGCTCGCCGGCACGCCGCCGCATCTGATCGCGCTGATCCACGTCAGCGTGGGTGCGGTCATGCTGGCGCCGTTTGTCAGTTGGGCACGCCCGCCCGTACAAGCCGCAACCTGGAGCATCCTGGTGATCATCGGCGTCGTGCATACAGGAGTGGTCTACATCCTGATGTACGACGCGATCCATCGGCTGCCTACGTACATCCAGGGCTCGCTTTCTTTCATCTATCCGGTCGTCGCGATCGCCGTGGACGTAGTGGCGTTCGGTCGGCGGCTGGAGGTGATGCAAGTGGTCGGCGCGGTGGCGATTCTGGTCGCGGTGGTGGGCATGAATGGCTTCGGGGCGCTTCGATCGAAAAGGCTTCAGGCACACTCGACCTCGATCACCTGAACTTCTCTAACGTTGCGGCTCATCTGGAGAGCTCGGCATGGAAAAAATCTATCGCGTCTATCAAGTGGATGCCTTCACCCGCGCGCGCTTCACGGGGAATCCTGCCGGCGTCGTTCCCGACGCCGATGGTCTCAGCGAAGCGCAGATGCAGGCGATCGCGCGTGAGCTGCATAACTCCGAGACGGCGTTCATCCTTCGGCCCGAAGCGGACGACCACGACGTTAGAGTCCGCTTCTTCACTCCGACGACCGAGGTGCCCATCTGCGGCCACGCCACGATCGCCGCCCATTACGTGCGCGCCATCGAAGGCAGCGCGCCACGCGGCACCGTGCGTCAGCTGACGGGAGCCGGTGTGCTGCAGGTCGACATCGAACCCACCGACGGCGACGACTTCCGGATATGGATGCATCAGCGCCCGCCGACCTTTGGTCCCGTGCTGACCAAGGCCGTGCGACATGCGCTGATCGCGGCCCTGGCCATCGACGAACAAGACCTGGGTCAGGGGCCGATCGAAATCGTCTCCACCGGGCATTCCAAGGTCATGGTTCCGCTTCGAAGCCGCACGGTACTCGATCAGCTCGAGCCCGACCTATCAGCGCTGGCTGCGCTGAGCCGGGACATCGGCTGCAATGGCTACCACTTGTTCACGCTGGCCGATCCCGATCCCGATCCCGCGCCCGGAGTCCTGGCGCACGCGCGGATGTTCGCTCCCGCGATCGGCATTCCGGAAGACCCCGTGACAGGGAACGGAAACGGTCCGCTCGGCGCCTACCTCGTACGCCACCGCCTGGTATCGCTGGTGAGCGGGCAGGGCGTGTTTTCCTGCACGATGCGGCAAGGCGAGGCGATGGGACGCGCCGGCGAGGTCAAGGTCGAGATAACGATCGATCCGGGCGCCTTGATGCCAAGCGCCGTACGCATCGGCGGTGAAGCGGTCGTTGTCTTTCGCACCGAGCTCAGGCTCTGAATCAACGGCATGGTGGTTGCCTCAGAGTTGGGTCCATACCGCTTGTGCATTTCGCCGAACGCGATCACTTAAGCCGCGTCAAGTAAGCTTTGAACGCAGTGGCCCATGTTTGGCCGCCATCCCGAGAGTAGGAAATCTCGAAGCGATGGGAGTTGGCCGTAATGTCGGACCAGATTCCGCGTTCGAGAACCGTGCGGCCCTTGAACACGGTCGTGCCGAAGAACTCACCGCGACCGTCCTTGAAGCTTCCGATGGTCGGGGCCTCGATCTCTCCCGAATCGCCGTCGATGTAGGTCTGGCTCCATTGCCCGGCTTTGGGGTTATAGACGAAGAGCGTCGCGCCTTCCCAATGTCCATTCGGGCCGTCGGCTTCGATTTCCTCCAGCCACGCGCGGCCGCCCCAGACCGGCCGCGCCGTCTTGGTACCGTCCATGGTCACCGTGTGGGTGCCGCCGTCGAACGGATCCAGCACCTGCGTGGCGTGGGTATGCCAAGTCCCGCGGGCGAAGTCGAAATCATGGTAGCCATCGTGAGGCGGCGCGGCCGTTGCGAACAACGACGAGCATGCAAGAACGCCGGCAATCGTGACTCCACGTAACAACTGTCTCCACATCGTCGCGCTCTCCGCATGGCCGAACCCGGGATGAGACTTTAGGGAAAGCCCGCAGCGGCAGAGGGGCCAGTCGGAGAAATTCGCGGTGGTCCACTTTCGCTGGACGCGAAGCGATGCGAGCAGATTGGCACACGCGGGTTGCTGCCAAGTGCCGCCAGCTATCCAAGGCGCCGACTTTCCGTCTAAGTGGCCGCAAGTTTTCCCTTGTTTGTAGGAGCGACTTCAGTCGCGATGGCGCAGCAGCGCGCCGCGCCGCTTGGTTGTGCATCGAGCGGCCGCAGTGCCGCGATATCCAAGGCCGCTGCCGCGGCCATCGCGACTGAAGTCGCTCCCACACAAAGGCAAACGAGTAGCTCGACGACGTCCCCTAGGGACGCCCTGGTCTATTCAACGCAGGCGGCATGATGTCCAGAAGGTTCGCAGGTGGTGGTGTGTGGCGCCGCCAAGGCTGGTTGCCTTGGCAAGCCGCGCGCTGCCGCCTGCGGGCCTTCTGGACATCACCCCGTCATTTGTTTTCAATCGGTTGGGCCGGTTCTGTCTGCCCCCATCTCCGCGGCGCACCTCCTCGACAGGCGGCCAGCCTGCCTTCGTCGACGCACCTTGATCTGCGGGCAGACAGAACCGGTGACGCCTGCGTTGAATAGATCAGGGCGTCCCTAGAGCACGCGGCGTAACGCCTGCAGGCCCTGCTCGATGGCAGCGAGGTCGACGGCCCCGTAGCCGAAAACCAGGCCTTCCGATGTGGGTGCGCCGAAAAAATAGCGCTCGAACGAATGTAGCTGCACGTTCGACTCCAGCAATCTGGCGGTGACGCGTTCGAGGCGTTTTGGCAGCGTCGAGAACGCCGCCACATGCATGCCGTAATGCGACTGCATCGGCGACAGTTCTTCCGGGAAGTCCGACCGGAGTATCTCCCCGATGAGATCCCGGCGTTTCCTGTAGACGCCGCGGAGCTTTCGCACGTGCTGCGCCAGATGCCCGTCCGCGATGAAGCGGGCAACCGCCATTTGCGTCAACGTCGGGCAATGCCAGTCGAGACAGTTCTTCGCCGTGATCAGCGTCGGCATGGCCCATTGCGGCGCGACCACGAATCCCAGCCGCAGCGCGGGGAGCATGCACTTGGAGAAGGTGCCGACGTAGAACACCCCCTCCGCGGTCGCGGTGGATCGCAGCGCCTGAAGTGGCGTGCCGTCGTAGCGGAATTCTCCGTCGTAATCGTCCTCGACGACGACGGCACCGTGCTTGCGGGCGAAGTCGAGCAGCGCCGTCCGCCGCTGCGCGGACATGGATACGCCGAACGGAAACTGGTGTGACGGACAGACGCAGACGATCTGCACGGGAATCGGCAAGGCGTCGACCACCAGTCCTTGCGCGTCGACCGGTACCGGCACGACCTTGGCGCCGGCGGCGAGAAATGCGGCGCGCATCGGTGGGTAGCCGGGATCTTCCATGGCGACCGTGGTAACCCCGGGCGTTACCAGCACACGGGCGAGAATATCGAAAGCCTGCTGCGCGCCGGCGGTAACCAGCACCTCGTCGGGCTCGCACACGACCGCACGCGAGACGCCGATGTGCGTCGCGACAGCCGCCCGCAGCGGGAAATGCCCCTGGTTGCCCTGCGGGCTCTTGAAGGCAGGCGGCTTCAATTCCATTCGCCGCAGCTGCCTGGCGCTGACCCGACGGAATATCTCGAACGGGAACAGTCGCGGATCGACCAACGCGGGCCGAAAATCCAGGCATGCGGCCGCTGTTGGCGCCCTCGTGCGCTGATCGTCGTGCCAGAAGTTGAGTGTGCCGGCGAGCTCCGGCCGCGACCACAGCGAATTCAGACGTGGGTCGGGCGTTTGCCGTGTCGGCAGGCGTTTGCGCGGCGGCCGACTTTGCTTCGGCGCCACATACGTTCCCGACCCCTGCCGGGACCGTACCAACCCTTCGATCGCCAGCTTCGCGTAAGCCCGGGCAACGGTGTTTCTCGATACACCGAAAAAGACCGCCGACTGACGCTCCCCCGGTAGCCTGGATCCGGCAACCAACCGACCATCGACGATGGCGGCGCGCAGCTGCGCATGGACGGATTCCGCGGATCGGCGGCTTCCTCTGGGCGGGGGGTCGAAAGCAATTTCGAACAGGCTGCTCATGCCTCCACATCACTCGCCACGACTTTTCCCTCCGAGGTGGCTCGGCTGCCTGAGACTGCGAAGAGGAACATCTTACCGGCCTGAAATCCCGGCCGCTCGATTGCCAGGGCAGGGGTCGCCGTCGCCCCGGGCCTGGAGCGGCCAGATCGGTATTTCGAACCATCCGGGTCCGAACGCTCAAAGGTCGGACCTCCTCGCCGGCGCCGTTTCGACTACTCGCCCGCGGCCTCGACTGGAATCCCGGAGTTGCCGCCGGATGCGGAATCTCGCCGTGGCCGACGGACGGCTCTCACCTTTCCGCCGCCGCCGTCGCCGCAGAAGAACCGATCGCCGCCGTCGGATTCCAGCCCCGACACGCCGATGCCCGGCGGCATCTCGAGTTTCTCCAGGACCGCCCCCGTCGACGGATCGATATGCCGCAGCTCGCTCACGTCATTTTCCCAGACGCCGTGCCACAGCTCGCCGTCGACCCAGGTGACTCCGGTGACGAAGCGGTTGCTCTCGATGGAGCGAAGAATCGCCCCTGTTTCGGGATCGACTTGATGGATCTTCCGTCCCCGATGCTGCCCCACCCAGAGTGTTCCTTCGGCCCACGCGAGCCCCGAGTCGCCGCCGCCGCCGGGCGCAGGGATCGTGGCGAGCACCCGGCCGGTCTGCGGATCGATCTTCTGGATGCGATCCTCGGCGATCTGAAACAGGTGCTGGCCGTCGAAGGCCGTCCCGGCATGCGCGGCCACATCGATCGAGCGCAGCGTCTTGCCGCTGGCCGGGTCGAAAGCCTTCAGCGCGTCTCCGGCGGCAAACCAGACTTGCCGCCCGTCATAGGTGACTCCACCGACGTTTTTGACGCCCGGAAAGGGTCCGTATTCGTGGAGAATTTTGGCTGCTGATCGTTTCATGCTTCCATCCTAGCCACCTGGAAAGGGAGCGGGGAGTAACAAGGTCGTCGTGAATCCCGGCATGGGCGGAGTCATCCAGCGACGCGCCGGCCCGTGACCAAACGACTGTATCTTGCCTGCCTCCGCCAGTGCGTCGAGTGCGCGCTGCACGGTACGCTGGCTGGTTCCGAGCGCCAGCGCCAGGGCCGAGCTCGACCATGACTCGCCATCGGCCAGCAAGGCCAGCACCGCCGCATGCTTCTCTTCGACCGGCCGCATCAATACCACGACCTCGCGTGCGCGGTGCGGCACCAGTGCGAATCCATGCCTGGTCGCGCTGACGTCGGCCAGCGGGCCAAGCATCGCACGCAGCCGCCCGACTTCGACGCGCAGCCGCGCGCGATGCGATTCGTCGGCGTGCCTGGCCCGGAACGCCCGTGCCACCAGCGTGTCCCTCGATACGTCGCCGGGCCACGCTTCGCCCAGCATGCGCGCAAGCGCGAACAATACCGGGCGCCGTACGAGCGGGATCACCGTGCCCGCGTCGCGCACGACATGACGGCATGCGTCCACGACAAGCGCTTTCGATGCCAGCAACGCTTCGACTTCCTCGAGCAGAAGAGGCCGCTCCTCGCCGCGGACCAGCAGGCGGGCAGAAGGCGTGTTCAAGGCCAGCGATGCGTTTTCGACCTCCGATATCAACGCAGGGATGCCGGCTTGGCGCGCGGCGCGCCCGGCACTGGCGAGCGCGCCGCGCGCTGCCTTCGTCCGCAGCCGGCGTATCGCGATCCCCGCGACGAGCAGTTCGCGGGCAGCCTGCAACGCGGGCGGAAGACGCGGGGGATCGCGCTCGGCGAGCTTGCATTCGGCCTCGTCGAGGTGTCCGATCAGGAGCAGGTGCCGGACCTCGAGATAGCGTGCATGCGCGGCGTTCACACTGTCGCCGTGCGCTTCCAGCGTCGCCCGCGCGGCCTCGAGCGCCTTCGCGGGCCAGCCCAGGTCGCGCGAGACCAGCGCGATCTCCGCCTCGGCGACGACACACCGCGCGCGGGCCACGGCCTCTTTCGAACCGAAGGCGCGTGCCGCACTGCGCATCAGCGCCTTCGCCCGAGCCAGATCGCCCAGCTGCGCCATCGCGATGCCTCGAAGCGCGAGTGCGGGCGCGTCGTTGCGCAAGGCGACCCGGTTCAATGCGCCGAACGGGTCACCGGCCGCGAGCTCGAGCGCGGCGGCGGTGATCAGCGAGTCCATCGGCGCGAGCCCGTCTCGGCGAGTCCTGTTGAATCCCGCCACATTTGTCACTCTCGCCGTGGGATACCCGGTCCTAATCTATCTCACGACCATCAACCAGTGCGCACCGTGTCGAAAGACGGTGCGAACGGCACGAGATGAAGGAGAAGAACGATGACGACACACATGACCGGGACTCGCGAAGCATGGCTGGCGGCGCGGCTTGACCTGCTCGAAGCGGAGAAAGCGCTGACGCGGCAGAGCGACGAGCTGGCGCGGCGGCGGCAAGAGCTGCCGTGGGTGCGGATCGACAAGGATTATCGATTCGAGACGGCCGAAGGCAGCGCCTCGCTGGCGGACCTCTTCCAGGGGCGCTCGCAGCTCCTCGTCTACCACTTCATGTTCGGGCCCGACTACAAGGCGGGCTGCCCGTCCTGCTCGGCCATTGCCGACGGGTTCGACGGTTCCGTCGTCCATCTGGCGAACCATGACGTCACGCTCATGGCGGTGTCGCGGGCGCCGTTCGCGATGCTGCGGGCCTACGAGCGGCGGATGGGATGGACGTTTCCCTGGGCGTCCTCGTACGGCGGCGACTTCAACGCCGACTTCAGCATCTCGTTCACGGAGGAAGAGCAGCGCAAAGGTGGCATCGAGTACAACTACCGGCGCGAGGCGGCGCTGCAAGAGCCTGCCAAGGTTCGGGGGCCCTCGACGAGATTTGGCGGCGACGAAGGGCCGGTCGGCCAGTTCGCGGCCATGTGCGGGACCGACGCACCCACGTATATACGCGAGCGGCCGGGCGTGAGCGCGTTCGTGCTCGACGACGGCGTGGTCCATCACACCTACTCCACCTATTCGCGCGGACTGGACGGCCTCTGGGGCATGTATCAGTGGCTCGATCGCGCGCCTCTGGGGCGTAACGAGAGCGGCATCTGGCGGCGTCGCCACGACGAGTACAACAAGGGCTGAGCGAAATCGTCGCGGCACAGCCGAGGATATGGGGTTGGCATGACCGAACCGATGGCTTCCGAGCACGCTTTCCATCCAATGTTTCTTGGTGTCTCGGCGCTGATCTTTGCCGTCAGCGCGGCGGCGACGATCGCCTGGTGCACGTCCATGTCGGCCATGGGCGGGATGCCGATGCCCGGCGGCTGGACCATGTCGATGGCATGGACGCGGATGTGCGGACAGACCTGGCCCGGCGTGGCGTTGTCGTTCCTCGGCATGTGGGTGACGATGATGGTGGCGATGATGTCGCCGTCCCTGCTGCCCATGCTGTGGCGCTATCGCTGGGCCGTCGGTGAGACAGGCCAGGTGCGCATGGCCTGGCTGACCGCGCTCGTGGGCGTCGGCTACTTCTTCGTCTGGACCGTGTTCGGCGTGGCCGCCTTCGCGCTGGGCACCACGCTGGCGTCGGCCGAGATGCGGCTGCCGGCGCTGGCGCGCGCCGTTCCGATCGCGGCAGGTGCGGTCGTCCTGATCGCCGGCGTGCTCCAGTTCAGCGCGTGGAAGGCGCGCCATCTCGCCTGTTGCGGGGAGATGCCGGGACGCGGCGGGCCATTGCCGGCACACACAGGCACGGCCTGGCGCCACGGTCTGCGCCTCGGCTTCCACTCCACCTGCAGTTGCGCCAACTTGACGGCGATCCTGTTCATCGTCGGCATCATGGACCTGCGCGCCATGGTCGCGGTGACAGCCGCGATCATCCTCGAACGCGTCGCCCCGGTAGATGGGCGCGCGGGGCGGCTGATCGGGGCTCTTGTCGTCGGGGCAGGGCTGCTCCTGCTCGCGTGGGCTGTCGCGCCGATACTGCCCGCAATCGACACGATCGTCGCCCACCGTGGCGGGTATTGATTCCTGGCCGCGCAGGCCATGCGCACGGTGCGCTCGACTGGCTCAGGAGAAACCTGGCGGAGGCGGAATGCCCGCTTCGGCTTGCTTGAACGCGTCCGTGATTTGGCTGTTGGTGAATCGTCACTCTTTTCCGGAACCTCCCAGGTCAGATGTGGCAAGTGTGCTGCGTTTCGATTGGCCCGAGGCAGTGCACATGGCACTATTCTGGCGGTCGAGTCGGCAAGTCCAACATCCATCAAACCATGATTGTGCGGAACTGATGAAACGCAAACGCAAGGTCGTCACGTCGCCCCGAACCCCGAAGCTGTCTCGGCTGCAAGCCCCGGACCACATGTCTCCCCCCGACTGGCAGCGCGCGTTGCGCCAGCAATTCGGGCGGGATCAGGCGTTCGGGCTGGAGAATCTGGGGACGGAGCCGTTCTTCTCCGAGTTTCGTGTAGGCAATCCGGAGTCGAAATCCAGTTATCGAGTGGCCATTCGGGGGACACAGGCTGGCGACAATTTCTGTGACTGTCCCGACTATGCGACCAACGAACTGGGCACCTGCAAGCATATCGAATTCACCCTTTTCACGTTGTTGAAGAAGCGCGGCGCCAAGGCGGCGTTCGCTCGCGGCTACCAGCCAGCATTCTCGGAACTGTATTTGCGCAATGACGGCGAGCGGAGCGTCCATTTCCGCATCGGCGCTGATTGTCCGGCAAAGGTGGCCAAGGCTGCCGCGATGCTGTTCGATGCGACTGACGGGTGGCGTTTGCCGGAGGCTCGTTTCGGCGAACTGGGACGCTTCATGGCAGGCGTGGCGAGAGCGGGCCATCCATTGCGCACTCATGACGACGCGCTTGATTTCATCGCGGGCCGGAACGATGCATCACGTCGCGCCATAGAGTTGAACCACGTGTTTCCGCAGGGGGCGGCTGATCCTCTGCTGAAAAAGCTGCTCAAGGTACCGCTTTACCCGTATCAGGCCGAAGGCGCGTTGTTTGCCGTGCGCGCCGGGCGCGCCCTGATCGGTGACGATATGGGCCTTGGCAAGACGATCCAGGCGATTGCGGCAGCCGAGATCCTGGCTCGGCATTTCGGCGTTTCGAAAGTGCTGGTGGTCTGTCCGACTTCGCTGAAATACCAGTGGCAGAGCGAGATGCTTCGCTTCTCCGGCCGGGCATCCCGAGTGATCGCCGGCAGCATCGCGCAAAGGAGGAGCGAATACGCCCAGGACGATTTTTGCAAGATCACGAACTACGAAAAGCTGAAGTCCGACCTTGATCTGATCGCCGCATGGGGACCGGAACTCGTGATCGTGGACGAAGCGCAGCGCATCAAGAACTGGAACACCATCGCGGCGAAAGCGCTCAAGCGCATCGACAGTCCTTATGCCGTCGTATTGACGGGTACGCCACTGGAAAACAAGCTGGAAGAGCTCATCTCCATTGTCCAGTTTGTGGATCAGCATCGTCTCGGGCCTACCTGGAAGCTGCTGCATGAGCATCAGCTCAGGGACGAAACCGGACGGGTGACGGGCTATACCGGACTGGAGAAAATCGGTCAGACGCTCGCCCCGATCCTGATCCGCCGACGCAAGTCGGAAGTATTGCGCCAGTTGCCAAGCCGCACCGACCAGAACCTGCTGGTGCCGATGACCGCGATGCAGATGGCCTATCACGGCGAAAACGCGGATGTGGTGGCGAAAATTGTCCAGCGCTGGCGCAAGGCGAAGTTTCTGTCGGACCAGGATCAGCGACGGCTCACCTGCGCCCTGCAGAACATGCGCATGTCGTGCAACAGCACCTATCTTCTTGATCATGAAACCGACCATGGCGTCAAGGCCGACGAATTGGCGGCGTTGCTTGATGGTCTCTTTGTCGATCCGGAAGCGAAAGCGGTGGTGTTCAGTCAATGGACGCGGACGCATGACATCGTCATTCGCCGGCTCAAGCAGATGGGCATCGGTTATGTCTGCTTCCACGGCGGCGTGCCGTCCGAAAAGCGACCAGCACTGGTGGAGCGCTTCCGAAACGAGCCGGATTGCCGCGTCTTCCTGTCGACCGACGCGGGCGGAACGGGGCTCAATCTGCAGAATGCCTCGACGCTTGTGAACATGGATTTGCCGTGGAACCCGGCGGTGCTTGAACAGCGCATCGCACGCATCCATCGCATGGGCCAGCGCAAACGCATACAGATCGTGAACTACGTTGCCAAGGGGACGATCGAGGAAGGCATGCTGTCGGTGCTGGCTTTCAAGCGCTCCCTGTCGGTCGGCATACTTGACGGCGGCGCCGGCGAAATTTCGCTGGATGGCTCGCGTCTGAACAGGTTCATGAAGGAGGTGGAAAGAGTCACCGGCCGCATGGATCAGGGCGAGGTCATGGCCGCGCAGGAAGAGGCCGTCAACGTCGCCGCTACGGCTGACGAATCGAGCAAGGATGCGAGCACTGCGGAAACGAACATCAGCGATGCCGGGATCCGGGCAAAAGCCGCCGCGCTCGACACGGCAGCAAGTGATGCGAACCGCGAATTGTGGTCCGGATTGCTGCAGTTGGGCCTCGAATTGGTATCGGCGCTTGGCGCATCGGACGATGAGGCTGCCAGCGCCCATCCGTGGATCGAACGCGATTCGGGCAGCGGCGCGCGCAGCCTCAAGCTGCCCCTGCCTCCGCCGGAAACGGCACGGCGGCTCGCCGATGCGCTGTCGGCGATTTCAAAGGGATGGTTGCGGCGGGGTACCGAATGAGGGAAGCCTTCGGACGTGGACGGGTTTCGTCATGTTTCCCTTCAACCGTGGTGCACTTCGTAGTTGAATCCGCCCCCAGGGAACGAAGTCCCCTGGGGGCGGAGAAAAGTACATACCGGCCGTGGCCTATTTTGTGTGGGAGCGACTTCAGTCGCGACCTGCGTGCCAGTGCGCTGCGCAGCCCGGTTGTGCATCGAGCCGCCGCAACGCCGAGATGCTGCAGGCCGCTGCCGCGGCCATCGCGACTGAAGTCGCTCCCACAGGCAAACGGGCGTCCCGGCGACGGACAGAAGCTTGTTCAGACGTTCCCCAAGGGACGAAGTCCCTGCGGTCCGGAGAAAGGTACACACCGGCCGTGGCCTATTTTGTGGGAGCGACTTCAGTCGCGACCTGCGTGCCAGTGCGCTGCGCAGCCCGGTTGTGCATCGAGCCGCCGCAACGCCGAGATGCTGCAGGCCGCTGCCGCGGCCATCGCGACTGAAGTCGCTCCCACAGGCAAACGGGCGTCCGGGCGACGGGCAGAAGCTTGTTCAGACGTTCCCTGGCAGCAGCGCGGGGCTTGTGGGAAGCATTCCGCATCGCGCATTAGAGCTTCGTCCATCGTGTGCATGGAGCTTTAGCGAAACCCGGCCGAACGACATCGACAATCTGTTGCGTCAAGGCCTGCGACATTAATATTTTTGTCGCGCCTTCCGCGAACATGACTGTTCGACTCAATGGCGAATTGTTAATCGAAGTCGGGGGATGTCGTCGACACCGACGACATCCATCGAAATGTCTGGAAGTTCCTGGCTGCGTGCGATCAGCAATAGCATGATTTGCAGATCGGTCACGACTGGCTCAGGCTTTTGTCGCGCGAGAACCTCCATCCGGCGTGTGTTCTGGCTGCTTGTGGTGGGCCCGAAAAATCCAGTGTCTCGCAACCAGGAATCCCGCGACTGCGGTCAGGGCGTCGACCAGTGGCTTGATGATCCAGGCGAGATGAAGCCCGCCGAACGCCTGGAGTGCCCATATCACCATCGTGTTTGCCAGTGTCAGGGGAATCCACGTTGCCACGAAGCGGGCGAGGTGGGCCGGCCGGAGCCTGGACTTGAACGTAACCGTGCCGTTGGCGGTGAAGCCGAGCACCGCGGCGAACACTCTCGCGATCACGTTTGCCGGAGCCACCGGCATTCCCCATGCGGTCAGCATGACGAAGCACAGCCAATCGACGACAAGCTGGGTGATCCCGACCAGGAAGTAGAAAGCCAGCTGTCTTCCGATACCGTGGCTTTTCAGCCTGCTCAACAAGGTTCGCAAGGAACGCATCAGGGGCGAGCGGCCGTCATTCGGCATCGGATCGGTACACCTTGCGAATGACATAGGGGGGGCGCGATTTCGATTCGATATAAGTCCGCCCGACGTACTCCCCCACGACGCCAAGACCAAGCAACTGGATGCCGGATAGAAAGGCTACGAGAGATACCACCGAAGCGAAGCCGGGCAGATCGATTCCGAACACCAGGGTGCGCATGACGATGAACGTGCCGTAGAGAATCGCCGCTATCGCCACGCTGCCGCCGACATAGGTCACCAGGCGAAGCGGTGCGGTCGAGAATGAGGTGACGCCCTCGACCGCCAGGCCCATCAGCCGGAAGGCGTTGAACTTGGTCTGTCCCGCAGCGCGGGCAGGGCGCACGTATTCCATTTCCTCGGTACGGAACCCGGCCCAGGCGAACAGCCCCTTCATGAAGCGCCGGTTCTCGGGGAGGTCGTTGATGGTGTCCACGACCGCGCGGTCCATCAGTCGGAAGTCGCCCACATTCTCCGGGATATGAATGTCCGAGATCATGTTGAACGTGCGGTAGAACAGCCTGGCCGAGACCCGCTTTCCCCACGAGTCGGAAATTCTGTCCGAACGCTTCGCGACCACCACTTCGGCCCCTTTTTCCCAGCGGGCGATCATTTCCAGCAGCAATTCCGGCGGGTCCTGCAAGTCGGCATCGAGTGGAATCACCGCATCGCCGGAGGCCGCGCGCAAACCGGCGCTGAGGGCGGCCTCCTTGCCGAAGTGTCGCGACAAGTCCACGACGACCATGCGAAACGTGGTGGGCCGGTAGCTGGTGGCTTGCTGCAGGGTACGGTCTTCGCTGCCGTCGTTTACGAGGATAAGCTCCCATTCGCAGGACGTGTCGGCGAAAGTCTGTTCCAGCCTCTGAAACGTGATGCCGAGGGTGTCTTCCTCGTTGTAGGCGGGCATGACCACGGAGATCAGCGGCGGTCGTTTGGAACTCTCGGCGGCAGTCAAGGTTTGTCTCCCCAAAGGGCTTGTTGGAATGTCGGTGGTGCCGTGCGTACTGCCCGGACTCCGATCCGGACATGATGATGCATGAAGGCTTCGAGCGGCGTAGGCCGGGCCTTCCCGATGCGGCAGGCAGCTAGAGGCGGCACGGTATGCCTCGGAGAAATCTACTCCACGCGCCGATCGCCCGTGTTCATGACCGCTCTCCGGACAGTGCTTTCAGCTCGTTCTTCCCGGCTCCTTTCCATCGACGCATTCGGGCGACTCCCCGGGGGTGAGCAGCCGAACCACGGCGGTGTCGCCGACGACATAAAGGCGGTAGTGGGCGGTGATGATATCGGCTGGCATCAGGCAAGTGCGCGTGTGCAGGGACGTCAGCAGCGATTGGGATGCTGCATCGTCGTGTGCCTGAAGATTGGTCATGCCCGAGACGTAGAACGCAAGAAAATCCGGCGCCTGGAAACTGTGGTCGGAAGTGAGGTACTGCGGCACCAGATCGCGAACCAGCGGCAGCTGTGCGATCGCATGCGCGGTGACCAGCGAGTAGCCTGCCGTACCGTCCAGCAAAAAGGCGTTCACCCCGCGGCTGGCTTTCAGCCGGGCGAGATCGTCGGCCAATCTGCCGGCTATCCGGCCTTCATAATCCTTCTGGGCCGCTGCCGCGTTGCCGTAAGCGCTGGCCTGGATGCACATCCCGAGGGACAACATGCAGGCGGCCGCAGCCGCCCATCGGCGTGAGCCATGCCATTGCCGCAACGCGGCCTGCATCGCGACCAGCGCTCCGGCCAGCAGGGCGCCAAGCCCCATCAGTACGCGCGGCCCGATTTCCGGCTTGTGCAGCAGCAACATCGGACCCAGCGCCGCGATCAGCGCGGCCAGCGGGATCAGCAGCGCCGCAAGGCCGAGCAGTACCGTGACCGCTGCCGGCTGCGCGGTGCGGAAGGCGAGCGCATAGCGTATGCCGACCACGACCGGAAACAGCGCGAGTACGCCAAGCAAGGGACCGAAATACATCCACCAGTGCCCGTTGAAACTGGCTCCGACGTAGCTGTAGAAATCGACAAAATTGGTCAGCAGCAGCGGCAGTTCGTGCCATCCGTGAATTCTCTCCGACGCGTGCTTCACCCAGCCGCTGACATGGATGCCCACGATCAGGTAGTAAAGCAGCATGGCCGTGCCGATCTGCAAGAAACGCGCGATGAGTTTCCCCGCCAGCTGGGATGGCTGCGCCTGCTGGAGCTGCAGGAATACCCATTCGACCAGCACGAACACCAGGTAGGCATTGATCGCCGGCTGATAGAAACAAAGACTCGCCCAAAGAGCCAGCACACCGAGCCACCAGGCACGTCGGCCGTCATCCGGCCGAAGCATCGGGAGTACGGCGAGGAGCATGGCGAGGCTCATGCTCAGCGCATCGAACTTGAAGGAAAGGTTCTCCAGATAAAACGGCTGCGCTCCCAGCGGAAACGCCACCAGCGCCGCCATCCACGATGAGCGGATCGAGTATCTGCGCGCCAGCAGCACGCCGATCCAGGCCAACAGGGCGACGGCGCCGATCTGGGGCAGCGGCGAAATGTCGACCATCGCGTGGTCGTAGCACTGCAGCATGCGCATGATCAAGGTGGTCAGCGGCCGTCCGTTGGAATCCCAGCCGGCCCGTCCCACCAGCGCCCGCTTCAGGTCGTCG
This sequence comes from Rhodanobacter terrae, assembly GCF_042657005.1. Classification (NCBI taxonomy): domain Bacteria; kingdom Pseudomonadati; phylum Pseudomonadota; class Gammaproteobacteria; order Lysobacterales; family Rhodanobacteraceae; genus Rhodanobacter; species Rhodanobacter terrae. The sequence continues at coordinate 94,473 of NZ_JBHSNG010000013.1, read as the reverse complement.
TTGTAGTAGCGGTCCGCGCGCAAGATCGGATAGAGGATCAGCGAATACAACACCAGCAAGATGCCGAATACATCGCGGTCACGCGTATCGCGCGCCGCTTCCGCATGGCTGGACTGCTGTTGAGATGCCGGAAAATCCACTCGCAAGTTCCTTGGGTTCAATGTGGGCGGCCGAGCGTGGCGACGCCAGTTGCCGGCGCGGTTCGCCAACTACCGTGCGGAGGTCGGATTTTAGAGGCCGTAACGCTTCACCTTGTACCAGAGCGCCCTTTCACTGACTTCCAGCAAACGGGCGGCGCCGGCCTTGTTGTTGTCGCTGCGCTTCAATGCGGCTTCGATGAGCTGGCGTTCCAGTGACTCGACGTGGGTCTTCAGGGATAGCGACGCGCCGGGATCGGACAAGGATTCGGGCAGGGGCTCCGGCGTGTTCTTGTCGGCCACCGGCGCGATACCGGCGGGCAGGTGTTCGGGCGAGATTTCTTCGCCGCGGCAAAGCACGACGGCGCGTTCCATCAGGTTCTCCAGTTCGCGCACGTTGCCCGGCCAGTCGTAGTGTTCCAGTTGTCTCATGGCCGACGCGGCAAGTCTCGGTGTGCGACGTCCCAGTTCGCGTGCGTAGTGGTTGAGAAAATGCCCCGCAAGCAATGGCACGTCGCCCGGCCGATCGCGCAGCAGGGGAACGTCGACCCGCACCACGTTGAGGCGGAAGTAGAGGTCGCGGCGCAGTCGGCCCGCATCGATGGCTTCCTGCGGATCGCGGTTGGTGGCCGCTATCACCCGGAGATCGACGGCGATGGATGCGTTCGCGCCGAGCCGCTCGATGACGCCCTCCTGCAGTACGCGTAGCAGCTTGGCCTGCAACGCCGGCGGCATTTCGGTGATTTCGTCGAGGAAGATCGTGCCGCCGCTGGACAGCTCGCATTTGCCGATACGCTCGCTGAGCGCCCCCGTGAAGGCGCCCTTGGCGTGGCCGAACAGTTCGCTCTCCAGCAACTCGGCTGGAATCGCGGCGCAGTTGATCGGCACGAACAGGCCTTTCCGTCCGGACGCGCGATGGAGCGCGCGCGCCACCAGCTCCTTGCCGGTGCCGGTTTCGCCGACGATGAAGACGCTGCTGCGCGAGGGCGCAACCTGCCTGATCAGTCCATATAGAGCCTGCATGGACGGGCTGACGCCGATGAATTCATCCCATCCCTTGGATAACTCGTCCCTGAGGAACTGGTTCTCGCGCTGCACGGTCTGCATCGCCAGCACCCTGCTTACCGCAAGTTCGATGGTCTCCATCTCGAACGGTCGAATGATGTAATCGACCGCTCCCAGCTTCATCGCCGTCACTGCGGTTTCGATCGTGCCATAGGCCGTGAGCACGATCACGGGCACCTCGACCTTGCGCTCGCCCAGCGCGTTGAGCAGCCCTATGCCGTCCATGCGCGGCATGCGCAGATCGGTCAGCACCAGGTCGAACACGCCGCGCTCGATCGCGGCGAGCGCCTCCTCGCCATCGGCGGCCAGTTCCACGTGGTGGCCCATGTTCTTCAGCGCCAGCTCCAGGATGCGCCGCATCTTGGCTTCGTTGTCGACCACGAGGATTCGCTTCACGCTCATTTCTGCTTGCCTACGGCGTCCTGAATCGAAGATTGAAAGCGGCGCCGCCCCAGGCGCTCTCGCTGATATTGATCTCGCCGCCGTGGACCTGCACGATCTGCTGCACGATGGTCAGGCCGAGGCCGATGCCTCCTTCACGCCGGCTGAAGAAAGGATCGAACACGCGTGCCCTCAGCGACTCGGGCACGCCGGGGCCGTCGTCCACCACGCTGATCCATATGGCATCGGCATCACGATAGGTGCTCACGGCGACCCGGCCTCCCGGACCGACGAAAGACAGCGCGTTGAGGATCAGGTTCAGGAACACCTGCATCATTTGCTCTCGATCGCAGTCGAGCACCATCTCCACGGTCGAGGTCTCACGTGTCAGGGCGACCCCGGCGTCTTCCGCACGGGAGGCCAGCAGGCCGACGACGCTGTCGATGATCGCATGCAGGTCGTGCGGCCTGAAGTCGGGCGACGTGGGGCGGGCACATTCCAGCAGCATCGTCACCAGCCGGTTGAGCCGCTCGGTCTCGCTGATGATGAAGCCGATCAGCTCGCGCTCCCGTTCGCCCAGGTTGGGTTGCCGCTGCAGCAGCTGGGCCGAGCTGCGCACGATGCCCATCGGTGTACGCACCTCGTGCGCCATGATGGCGGCCATCTCGCCCACTACCGCCAGCTTGCCCGCCCGCACGACCTGTTCGCGAGACCGCTCCAGCGCTCCGATCATCTCGACGTAGGCATGGTGCAGCTCTTCCACTTCCGAGATGGCCGTCTCCGGCACGGCCGGCAATTGCGCCGCGCCCTGGCGGAATTGCCGGGCGAATTCGGTCAGCGCGACGATGGGCCGTGAGATCCGGCTGGCCACGCGCGATGAAATCCAGATCCCGGTCAGCAGGGTCAGCAGCAACACGGCGAGCATCGCCCACAGCAGGCGCCAGATTGGCCCGAACGAGACCGCGGTGGGTTCCACCATCAGGATGTGCCAGCCCAGCCCCTTGTACTGCTGGTAGCCGCTGGAGGTGGCTGCGCCGACCAGCAACTCGCCATAGCCCAGGGCACGGCCGTCGTGGATATACGAAACCGCGCCTTCTGCGGGCAGCAGCCAGTTTTGAAGGCGCAACGGCCGGCTTCCCGGCCGGTCGCGCAAGGAACGCGAGGCGGCGATCACCTGGCCGTCGCGATCGAGCAGCAGCAAGCTGCGATTGCCCTTGTCGACGGCGCTGTCGAGCAGGGTGCGGATGGTGTCCCAGTCCACCAGCACGTAGAGGTAGCCGATCGTCCCCTTGCCGAATGCATTGGCAATCGGCGTGCGCAGCATGGCGGCCTGCGCCGTGCTGCCTGGAACAGGAGCGATCGAGACGGTGCCGGGCCGCTCGCCGGGGATCGGCATCCAGCTGGAAACGACGGGCACTTGCTGCCCGATCAGGGCAGGGTCGCTCGCGGCGACGATGCGCCCGCCGTCATCGGTGCAAAGCAGCGACCGATACACCGTGCCCTGTCCGGCGCGAAGGTTGGACAGGAAATGCGAAAGACGCTTGTCGACATCGTTGATGCGAATGTCCTGCATCACCTCCAGATCGCGCCAGACCAGCATGTTCTCGACATGCGAGAACATGAAGATGTCGATGCGCTGCATCACGGTACTGGCGCCAAAATCGAGGTTGCCGGCGATTTCCGACTGCAGCGCGCGGCGAAATTCGTAGAACGACAGCGCGCCGACGACGGTCACCGTGCCGAGAAGCATCCAGGCCAGCAGGCGCAACAGGGCGGATCGGGTGGTCACGATCGGCGCCCTTCACCCGCGATGGACAAGCACTTGCTCATGGGTACCGAGAGAAGCCGGAAGACAGCGCATCATGGCGCAAATGCGGCCGACCGTTATGTCCGCCAGTGTGGACGACGCCATGTAACGGCGGCAAGCGGCACCGGCGGCCGCTTTGCCGCCGACGGTCCGATGCCGCAGAATCGGCCGCGTCGACCCTCCGGCCACGGCGAGCGGACGAACGGATTCCATCCGGGTCGCATCGGCAGGCAGGCCTTGTTTCCGCTTGCTCCGAAGTGACCTGCGCTCCATCCACCTGCAGCACCGGGACTGCCCATGAGCACGCACAGCGAGCTGACGATGCGACGCCGGATCCTGACCGTCCTGCTCATGTTGGCCGGCGCGCTCGGCTGCAGCGAACCGGCCAGCGCTGCCGATGGCGGCAGCTGGCAGCCGGCACCGTACACGCTGGGGCAGGGGCTCTATTTTCCGCGGCAGGGGCTGCGCATCGGCGGCTATACCAACCTGCAGTATTACGATGTGCAGGGACGTCCCTCCACGCTGCGCTTTCGCGATACCAGCCTGTTCATCACCAAGGATATCGGCACCCGCTGGCAGCTCTTTTCGGAAGTGGATGCCGGCGACAGCCTCAGCCTCCGGGGCCACTCCAATGCGGAAAGGTCGGAGCTGGATATCGAGCGCCTGTACCTCGACTACCATGCCGGCCAGGCCATCACGTTCCGGTTCGGGAAATTCCTGACGCCGGTGGGGCAGTGGAACCTGATCCATGCCGATCCGCTGACCTGGACGGTCTCCCGGCCGCTGTCGACGTCGGCGGCCTTCGCGCGTCATGCCAGCGGCGTCATGGCATTCGGCACGGTACCGCTGCATGGTCACGACCTCGACTACTGGGTCTTCGCCGATGACAGCAAGAACCTCGGTATCGGCCGGGAACAGGATCGGGCCTTCAGCTCGTTCGGGGCGGACGGCTCCACCCGCAACAATTTTCGCCAGGCCCTCGGCGGTCGATTGCTCTATCACATGCTGGACGATCGCCTCAGCGTGGGCATCTCCTATCTCGATTACACCTTGCAGTCGCCGCAGCAGAAGTTCCGGCTGGTCGGCATGGATTTCGGCTGGTCGGCGCGCTATGTGAACCTTACCGGCGAAGCCGTCCATCGCACGAGTCCGGATGCCGGGGTGCCGACGCAGCAGGGTGGCTTCCTGGAAGCGGCGGTGCCGCTGTGGCGGCAGCTCTACCTGGTCGGGCGATATGAGCGCTATCGGACTTCCGTGTCCGCCAGGGTCACGACGCTGCGTACCTTCGGCCTCAACTACCGTCCCGTTCCGGGGATCGTGCTGAAGATCGAGCATAGCGAGGGCAATCGCGACGCGCAGCTGGCGCCTACCGGCTGGCTCGCATCGGCCGCGGTGCTTTTCTAGGTCATGCCTCGCTCCGGCGCCCGCACCCGGCTGTGCGCTCTTGTCGCCTGCGGCTTGCTGTCCGCCGGATGGGACGGCGCGTGGGCGGCTTCGTTGAAACTGGTGGTGATCACCGCATCGACGCCGCCGCGGCTTTCGTTCGACCGCTATACGCTGCGAAATGTGTTCCTGAAGAAAATCTTTGTCGACAAGGAGGGCCAGCGGCTGATTCCCGTCAATCTTCCCGCCGGGTCCCCCTTGCGCCAGGCGTTCGTCCAGGAAGTTACTCATCTGCCGGATGCGCAACAGGACGACTACTGGAATCGAGAGTATTTCCAGGGTGTAAGTCCGCCTTACGTGCTCGCCTCGCAGCAAGCCGTCGTGCGTTTCGTGGCCGCTACGCCGGGTGCGGTCGGCTACGTGATGTCTTGCTACGCGGATTCGAGCGTACGGGTGGTGTTCGAGTTGACCCTGCCTAACGAGGCCGCCGCCGCGTGCACCGAGCGCGCCTCGCACTGAATTCCCCCCGTATGCGCTGTACGGCCCGACAATCCGTGCAGACATTTTTTGCGCGCTGCAGATCTTGCGGGCTTTCCCGGCCCGGTGATTGTTTCAAATATATAGAACAATCAATGATGTAAATGGATGGCATGAATATAGCTTCAGAGGTCGGGGAGTCTTACCTCGAGCCAAGCATCCATGCACTTCACTGCCGAGCGATCCGGCCACGACCCCTGCATTCTCGAGAGCGTGCAGCCGCTGCTTTCGGAGCTGGATGCGTCGGTACATGCGGATGTGGTGGACGCCGATCATGCTGAGCGCACGGAGGCGCAGAGCTTCGTCCACCGCGTGTTTGCACAGCGCTATCGGGCCGACGTGCAGTCGTTCTATCCCACCTTGCTCAGCTTTCGCGATCCGGGACGTCCACGTGCCGTGGTCGGTCTCCGAGGTGCCCGGGCCGGTCGCCTGTTCGCCGAGCAATACCTCGAGGAACAGGCCCAGGACGTGATCGGCGAGCGACTGGGCAGCGCCATCACGCGCGAAGAGCTGGTCGAGGTGGGCAGTCTCGCCCTGGAGAACCCCGGCGACGCACGCTGGGTCATCGCGGCGTGCACCTGCTTCCTGCACGCGTTGGGATACCGCTGGGTGTTGTTCACGGCGACACGCACTCTGGTCAACACCTTCCAGCGACTGGGGCTGCAGCCGCTTGCGCTGGTTTCCGCTCGCCCGCTGTTGCTCGACGACAAAGGTGAGCATTGGGGGAGCTACTACCAGGCGGGGCCCGTGGTGTGCGCCGGCAACGTCGCTTCGGGCTACCAGAAGCTTCACCGCCACGTAGGGCACGGCCAGCCCATGTTGCGTTCGCTGCTCGATGAAATGGAGCGGCAAGCCGAGCTGTTCGACAGCCCTGCATCGGCACGGTGCGGGACCGAATGATGCGCCTCGTATTCGAATGCATCGCTGCCCATGCGGCCGGCCACCCCGGCAACGTGGCGCTGGCGGACGAGCTCGGTGCGCTCACCTACGGAGAACTGCCCGCAGCCATCGCCCATGCTGCGTCCGTGTTCAGGGCGAAGCGTGCCGCGAACATGATCGACAACAGCAATGCGTGGGCTCTGGTGGACCTGGCATTGGCGCGGAACGACGCGGTCAGCATCCCGATCCCGCAGTTTTTCACCGAAGGACAGGTCCGCCACCTGATCGACGATGCCGCACCCGACCTGATCGTCACCGACCAGCCGGAGCGGATCGGATCGCTCAGCGGGCTCTCGCCCAGCGGATCGGTGGAGATCGCCGGCCGCGAACTTTTCCTGTTCTCCCGCCCAGTGACAACGCAGCACCTCCTGCCGCCGGATACCTGCAAGATCACCTACACCTCGGGCACGACCGGACAACCCAGAGGGGTCTGCCTGTCAGCGCAGAGCATCGACAGCGTGACCCTGTCCCTGGCCGGAGCGGTGGATGCCGGCACGGATGACCGCAGTCTCTCGCTGCTGCCGCTTGCGACCCTGCTGCAGAACATCGGCGGCATCTACGTACCGCTGGTGACCGGAAGTGCGGCCGCCCTGCCGTCGCTCGCGAACTGCGGCTTTGCCGGGTCGAGCGCGGTGCGGCCCAAGCTGCTTTTCGCCAGCCTCCATCGCTACATGCCCAGCGCCGTCATTCTGGTACCGCAGTTGCTGAAGCTGCTGGTGGAGTGTCTCGCCGCCGGGGCGAGCCTGCCCGGTTCGCTGCGCTTTGTCGCGGTAGGTGGCGCACCTTGCGCGTCGACGCTGATCGAGCGCGCGCGGGGTTTCGGACTGCCGGTTTATGAAGGTTATGGCCTGTCCGAGGCCGGCTCCGTCGTCAGCCTGAATCGGCCGGATGCCCAGCGCCCGGGCAGCGTCGGCTTGCCGCTGCCGCATGTCTGCGCGCGCATCGCGGGGGACGGGGAAATTGTCGTCGGCGGACACCTGTTCAGCGGTTATCTCGGCAGCGAGTCCGCCGCCGCTGCCGAATGGCCCACAGGCGACCTGGGTCATCTCGATGCCGAAGGGTATCTCTACGTCACGGGCCGCAAGAAGACCGCCTTCGCCACGGCCTTCGGCAGAAACGTGTCGCCGGAATGGGTCGAAGGCGAACTGACTGCAGGGCCTGACGTGATGCAGGCTGCCGTGTTCGGCGAGGGGCGCGCCCGCAACGTGGCCGTACTGGTGGCGCATCCGGCGGCACGCCCCGAACAGATCGCCGCCGCCGTGGCCGCCGCCAATGCCCGCTTGCCCGACTACGCACGCGTAGCGGCCTGGCATCTCGCCGACGTGCCGTTTTCGCAGGCCAACCGCCTGGCGCGAAGCAGCGGGTTGCCCGATCGCGAAGCGATCGTCCACCACTTTGCCGATGCGCTGGAAGAACTTTATGCAAGCGAAGCAACCCATGTCGACGTATGAGCGCCTGGTGCGCGAGACCGAGGCCAGCCGCCATGCGTTTCTCGCCACCCCGATCATCCAGCGGGCGCTGCGCGGCGAGGTGGTGCGCGCGGAATACCTCACCTTTCTTCATCAGGCGTACCACCACGTGCGGCACACCGTGCCGTTGATGCTGGGCATGGGCTATCACCTTCCCGAACGATTGCGCTGGATGCATCCGGTCGTGACCGAATACATCGAAGAGGAGATCGGCCACGACGAGTGGATTCTGGATGACATCGATGCCAGCGGCGGGGACTCGAGCGCGGCGCGGCTGAACCCGCCCATGGCCGCCACGGAAATGATGGTTGCCTATGCGCACGACACCATCCGGCGCGGCAACCCGGTCGGATTTCTCGGCATGGTTTTCGTGCTGGAGGGCACCAGCGCGGCATTGGCGACGCACGCTGCCGACGCGATTCGCCGCGCCCTGGATCTGCCGGCGCAGGCACTGCGCTATCTGACCTCGCATGGCGCGCTGGATCAGCAACACACCGGATTCTACGAAGGCGTGGTCAACCGCCTGGACGACGCCGATGACCAGCGTGCGCTGATTCACGCCGCCAACCGCTTCTACGAGCTCTACGGGGCGATCTTTCGGGCGATCGATGCGTCCAGCAACCACGAGGTGTCCGCGCCATGAGAATCGCATCTTTGATACGTGTCGTTGCCTGTTCGTTGATCCTCGGCGCGCTGGCGCCAGCGGTCCGGGCCGATTCGCTGGATGCCGCACTGATCGGCATCGAACACGACTGGGCGCACGTTGCGTACGAAGTTCCAGCGGCCGGGCAGGACGCCGCCTATCCGGCGCTGGAGGCGAAAGCTTCCGCACTGGCCGGGCAGTATCCGCAGCGCGCCGAGCCGAAGGTCTGGCAGGCCATCATCCTCAGCACCCATGCCGGCGAGCATGGCGGACTGGGTGCGCTCGGCATGGCCAAGAAGGCGCGCGACCTGTTGATCGAGGCCGAGCACATCGATCCCGATGTCCTGCAGGGCTCGATCTACACGACGCTCGGAAGCCTTTACTACGAGGTGCCCGGATGGCCGATCGGATTCGGCAACAACGACAAGGCGCGTGCCATGTTGCAGAAAGCCCTGCAGATCAATCCCGACGGCATCGACCCGAACTATTTCTACGGCGACTTCCTGTATCGCAGCGGCGACAGGCCGGCAGCCCTGGCTGCGCTGAAAAAGGCCTTGGCCGCACCGCCACGAGCCGATCAGCCGCTCGCCGACGAAGGGCGCCGCGGCCAGATCCGGAAGCTGATCCAGAAGATCGACTCGACGCACTGATTCACGACCGAGGATTGACCGATGGACCTTCAAGGCAAGCGGATTCTGCTCACCGGTGCCGCAGGCGGCATCGGCCGGCTCCTCAGCCAGGAGCTGGCGTTCCGGGGCGCGCGACTTTGCCTGGTCGGCCGCACCGATGCGTCGATCGCTAGCTTGCGGCACCTGGTGGAAGAGAAAGGCCTGGATGCTGTCGTGGTGCAGGCGGACATAACCCAGGCGCGGGACCGCGAGGGCGCGATCAGGCGCGTGCAGTCGGCGTATGCGGGCCTCGACGTACTGATCAACCTGGCGGGCCTGCTGGACTTCCAGCTGTTCAGCGCATCGGACCCGGTCATGATCCAGCAGATGCTGCAGATCAACCTGCTGGCGCCGATCCAGCTGACCCGTGAAGTGCTGCCGGCGATGCTGGCCAAGCGCAGTGGCCGCATCGTCAACATCGGCTCGATGTTCGGCAGTATCGGCTACCCCGGTTTCGCCACGTACTCGGCGACCAAGTTCGCCCTTCGCGGCTTTTCGCAGGCGCTGCGCCGCGAACTGATGGGGACCGGCGTCGGGGTCACCTACGTGTCGCCGCGAGGCGTGCGCACGGCGTTCAATCCCGGCGCGGTGCATGCCATGGCCGCCGAGGGAATGATGCACATGGACGAACCGGGCTGGGTGGCCAAGTGCATCGCCGACGCCATCGAAAAGGAAAAGGACGAGGCCTACCTGGGATTTCCGGAAAGCTTTTTCGCCCGCCTCAACAGCCTGTGGCCACGCCTCGTCGATCGCTCACTGAAAAAAGTGGTTCCCGCGATCAGCCGGTATGCGGGTGGCCTGCCATGAATCGCCGATGCCGCGCGAACCGTCTCCCGTCGGTCTCCGACGTCACGAATTCTCCTGCCTGGACTGCCCATTGAACGCGACGCGCGCCATCCCCCGGCAATCACCGATGCCGCCGAAAGGCATTTACCGCATCCTGGTCTGCCGGCCGAATCACCGGCTGGGCAATACGTTGCTGCTCACACCGCTGATCGCCGAACTGGAACGCACGTACAAGGGCGCCGAAATCGACATTTTGTCCGAGGGATCGATTGCTGCGGAAGTCTTCTCCACGTTTTTCAGCGTCAAGAACATCTACTGCCTGCCGCGACGCGGCTTCAAGCATCCCTGGGCATTCCTGTCACTGCTCTTTCGCATACGCAAGATACGCTACGACCTGATCATCGACCCATGTCTCGGCTCGAACTTCAGCCGCGCGACGACGAAGTTTCTCAATGGCCGCTACAAGCTCGGCTTCGACGATCGCATGGGCGGATCGGGGCTGACCCATGCAGTACCCCGTTCGGCAGCCATGCCGCACATGGCCAAGCGGGCGATCAACCTGGTTCGCTGGATCAACAGTCGCACGGACGGCGACGACAAGGAGTTTCCTTCGATGGACATCCGCCTGACTGCGAACGAGCGCGAACGGGGAAAGCGGTTTCTGGCTGGCATCCTGTCGGATTCCGACCGGCCCATTGCCCGCCCCCTGCTGGGCATGTTTGCCAATGCGACCGGTGCCAAGCGTTATCCGCAGGCATGGTGGGACAAGTTCATCGCCGCCCTGGTGGAGCAGCTTCCGCATGCCGGCATCGTCGAGTTCGTGCCCATGCATGGCAAGTCCATGCTGGATTCCGCGTGGCCGGCTTACTACTCGTCCGACATCCGGCGCATGGGCGCCGTAATGGCGGCGGTGGATCTGGTAGTCAGTGCCGACTGCGGCGTGATGCATCTGGCTGTGGCCTCCGGCGTACCCACCGTGGGCATGTTCTGCACCACCGATCCCACGGTCTACGAACCGTATGGTCATGAAAGTGGTGCCTTGTCGACTTGTGGCCTGTCGGCGCGGGACTGTGCCGAAAGAATCGTGGCTGCCTATCGTGATGTGCTTGTTCGCGCATCGATCCAGGGCCGCCTGCACGCGGGTGACGACAATTCTGCCCGACCCCAGCCTGCCGCGTCCGTGCGCCAGCAAGACGCTCGGGCACCGGAAGTCCCTCCCGTGCATCCTAGGTAGCGCCTGCTCATCCCGAAGTACATCCGCAGAAGCCGAGCCCGATGCCAAGCGCGCATTCGAACGTGAAACCACTTTCCATCGGAGCCACCTGGCTGCGGGCCGCCCATGTGCTGCCGGGCATGCTGTGGCTGCTCGTCTGGGGCGTGGGTCTGCAGTATCGCTCGCTCGGTGAGCCGGACGAGGGGCGCTACGCCGAAGTGGCGCGCGAGATGCTGGTCAGCCACGACTGGGTCACGCCGCGTCTGGACGGCTTTTTGTTTTTCGACAAGCCGCCGCTGCACTACTGGGCCAGCGCCGCCGCTTACCTGCTGTTCGGCGTGCATCCGTGGACCGCTCGGTTGTGGTGTGCGCTGACCGGCCTGCTGGCCATGCTTGCCGTCGGGTGGGCCGGTGCGCGGCTGTTCGGCCGTGAGGCGGGCGGCTACGCGATGGCGATTCTCGGCAGCTCGCTGGTGTTCGCCATGGCCGCCCATATCGACACCCTGGACATCGGTGTCGCTGCATTTCTCGGCCTGGGCATGTCGTTTTTTCTGGTGGCCCAGTTCGATCCATCCGCCGCGCATCGGCGCGCGTGGCTGAATGTCGGCATGTGGGCGTCGCTCGCCCTTGCGATCCTGTCCAAGGGGCTTATCGGCGTCGTGTTGCCCGGACTGGCGCTGGTCGTATTCGTGCTCTGGCAGCGCGACATCCGGATGCTCTGGCGCACGTCGCCCTGGACGGGACTGGTCGTCATCGCCGTGATGGCGGCGCCCTGGTTCGTCATGATCTGCCGGGTGCATCCCGAGTTCTTCGACTATTTTTTCATTCGGGAACATTTCACGCGATTCCTGACCGCGGAAGACGGCCGTTCCAAGCCGCTGGGCTTCTTCATTCCCGTCGTTCTGCTGGGACTTTTTCCCTGGACGCTGATGCTGCCGTGGCGGCGCTCCGACTGGAAAGTCCTGGATGTGCGCGATCCGGCCCGACGCTTCCTGCTGGTATGGGTGGGCGTGGTTTTTTTGTTCTTTTCCGCTTCGCACTCCAAGCTCGCTTTCTACATACTGCCGATGTTTCCCGCCGCTGCCATGCTGCTGGCCTGGCTCGTCGCGCGAATGTCCGTCGAAACCGTGACGCGCCGCCTGTGGTGGCTGGCGATTTTCGCCGGCTGCGCTGCGGCGGCGGCGATCATCGGCATGTTGACGGTACACAACATCCACGAGGCGGCTATCCGAGCTGCGCTGCGTGGCGTTGCCGGGGGACTGGCGATCGTCTCGCTGGCCGCGATGGCCGGGAGCTGGGCCACGCGGCGAGGGCGACGTCCGCTCGCCATCCACCTGCTGGCGTTGAGCTCGCTGGTCGCCTGGCAGCTCGTACTCGTCTCGTCGCAGCCGTATGTCGAGCTGAAATCGGCCGCTCCGGTGGCCAGGCTCGTCAAGGCCGCGATGGGCCCGGATACCGAAATATTCGTGGTTCAGGCCTACCAGGGCGGACTGCCGTTCTACGTGGGTAGACTGGTGACCGTGGTGGCCGAACATCGCGACGACCTGGAGCCTGGACTTGCCTCGCGACCCTCTGGCTACATCGCCGACCTGCCCACTTTCGAAATGCGTTGGAGGAACAGTCATGACGCGCTGGCCGTGGTCAGGCGGGGTCTGCTGGATCAGTTGCGCCAGGACGGGCTGCCATTCGAGGAGATCGGCGCACCGGTGGGCAATCGGGTGGTGATTCGGCTTACGCGCCCCTCTTCGAGTCCGCTCCTCCGGGCGGGGCAATGAGCTTGTTCAATCGGTCTGCCGGATTCGCGACCCGTCATCCGTGGTGGCCAGCCATTCCGATCTGGGTGGCGGTTGCCCTGCTGGCGATCTTTCAGCATGGGCCGATGCCGATGTATTCCACGCGAACGCTTTCGGTAGCGTGGGAGATGTGGCACCGGCACAGCTTCATGGTGCCCTATCTCAATGGGGCGCCCTACAGCGACAAGTCGCCGCTGCTGTTCTGGCTGATTCAACTTGGCTGGAGCGTGACCGGCGTGAGCGACACGTGGCCACGCGTGCTGGAGGTCGCCCTCGGTGCAACGGAGCTGTCGCTGGCGATGTTGCTTGCACGCCGGCTCTTCCCGGCCAACGACGCGGTGGCGAGGGCGACGCCCTGGTTGTTGATGGCCTTCAGCTATGGCTTCCTGTTCGGCTTGCAGACCATGTACGAGGTGCTGCTGGCGGACTGCGTGCTGCTGGCCTTGCTGGCGCTCTGGCCGAGTGCGCGCCGCGAGTCGCCGCGGCCGTTCGTCTTCGCTCTGGCGCTGGCGGCCGGGCTGTTGACCAAGGGGCCGGTGATGCTGCTGCACGTCGCGTTTCCATGGCTGCTCGGGCCTTATTGGAATAGCTGGGCACGCCGGCACCTCGGGAGCTGGTACGGCGGCGGCTTGCTTGTGGCGCTGGCCGGACTCGCCGTCCTGCTCGCCTGGGCACTGCCGGCTTCCATGCTGGGAGGAGCCGCTTATCGGGAGCAACTGTTCTTTCATCAGACCGCGGGCCGGGTCGTCGATGCATTCGCGCATGCCAAGCCGTTCTGGTGGTATCTGCCCATCCTGGTGGTGCTGATCTTTCCGTTCTCCCTCTGGCCAGGGTTGTGGCTGGCTCTGGCCAGGCTGCGCAGGCCATCCGAACCGGGCATGCGCTTCCTGATCGCCTGGCTGGTGCCGGTGCTGCTGGTGTTCTCGCTGATCAGCGGCAAACAGCCGTACTACCTGCTGCCCGAATGTGCCGGTTTCGCGCTTCTGCTGGCTGCCGCCATGGTGCGGCTGGAGGAAACGCATCCATCGCGTGGGCAAAACCGCTGGTGGGGGCCGTGGCCGCTGGCGCTGCTCTTTGCCGCGATCGGTGTTTCGCTGTTGATGCTGCCCTGGATGCTAGGGGAGAAGCACTCGGTACTGGCGTCGCGCTGGCAGGCCTTGTCGGCGCTGTTGCCCTTCCATCTGGCGCTGGGCCTGGTCTACCTGACCCTGGGTGGCTGGTTGCTGATGGCAGGCAGCCGGGTCGGCACCACGGCGGCGGCAGCCTTGCTCGGCGTCGCTGTCGCCAATGTCATGTTCACGATGGTCTTCTGGCCGGCTTTCGATCTGCAGCCCGCCGCCAACCTGCTTGCCCGCGTCCAGTCACAGGGACGGCCGGTCGCCAACCTGGAAAGCTACGACGGCCAGTTCCACTTCCTGGGCCGGTTGACGGCGCCGATCGAAGCGCTGCCCGGCGAACAGGAAGGACGGGTCTGGGCTGCGGCACATCCTTCGGGGATTCTGGTCACCTACACCAGCCATCCCTCGCCGCTGGATCGACAGTGCACGCTGTACTTCCACGCGTTCCGTGGCGTGTGGATGAGCATCTGGTCATCGCCCGAATTTCTTCGCAGCAGCCAGCCAGCCGGGTCGACTGCCGCCGATTGCCGGACCACTGGCCAGCGATAATCCGGCCAGGGCGATGTTCATCGGAGTTCGCGCGCTGCGCAGGCTTGCCGGCGCGGGCATTGCTCGCGCCGGCTGCATTTCGCGCGGATGACCGGGCACGCGGATTCCGCCACGGACGGGGGCAGCGGTTGAAATTCGTGCCCGTCAGAGCCGCTCTTGCGCCTTCGCATAGCCTGGGTCGAAAGCGGTTTCCCCGGGCGGACTTGTAGGCGACTGCCTACGACGCATGGGTTGTGGCGTTTGGGGAATGGCACGGCGTGCGCTCCGGGAGGAAGCTCCCCTCGCCTCATCGAGGTCGCGCCCGGGATCGCAAGCACTTCCGGCCTATCCCACCCAATCGTTCAGCAGGTGACGTCATGACTCTTCATCGTGGAGGTTTCGGAGTGGGCCCCATCCATTCCGTCGAAGCCTTTGTTCAAGCGGTTCCATCCGGCAAGTCGCGCGGCACCCATGGCGGCGCCGGATCGAAGCCACCACAGCATCTTTCCAGTCCCAAGGTGCGCCGCACGACATTTTCGGATGCCGTCTGGTGCCCGGCCTGGGTGCGCAAGATGGTGCTGGACGACGCGTCCATCGAGGACATCGTCCATGCGGCGGTCAAGCGCGTGAAGCGGCATGAGTCGGAAGAGACCCTGGTCGAAGTGGAAACACTGCTCAACGAGCTGACGCGAAGCCCTGAGCAGGCACGCAAGGTACGCGATGCGCTTGCGCCCGACGTGATTGCCGACGTACTGAAGCGGGGGGCCACGTCATGAGCCTCTATGCTCTCGCCACGCTGTTCAATGGACCGAACCAGACCGGTTCCAGCCGATTGCTGGGCCTGGGCGCCTCGGACCGGTACCGTCCGGACGATGCGGCCGATCTGCAGGCCGCCGGCCTCTACAACGATGTCGCCTCGGGTACGCTGATCTGCAGCGACGCCGATCTCAACCTGCTGCTTTTTCAGAACGAGGATTTCACCGGCGGCTTCTTCCAGTTGAGCAAGAGCCGGGACGCCGGCAACGCCACCTATTGGCACACGGGCTCCGTCGCCAGCGCCTTGATCGTCGCATCCAACCGCAGGAATACGCGCGAAACGCGGCTTTCCTTTTCAGACCTCTTCCAGGGGGAATGGGACAGCTTCCTGGACGGCAAGCTCGCCGGAACGGCGGTGTCCCGCGAAGGCGAGCCCTTGCTCACCTGGCGCATGTTCCCCACCGACGACCAATGGCTGGACTCGCGCAATGCGTATCTGCGCATCCACCAGCCGCTGCATGTCAGCATCGACTGGTGGCCGGATTATTCCGCATCCATGGACTACCACCTGATGCTGTACGTGGATGGCGACCATCATCTGCGCTGTTGGGTGGCCGACTGGGAATGCTGGGTGGAAGGCGGCGCCAAGAACGGGCGTATCCACTCGGAACTGGATCCCCAAGTGCAGGCGGGTGCTTCCGACCTGCAGGATCAGGTGAATGCCCGCCTCAGCCAGTTCGATGCGCTGGGTGCGGTCAAGGACGTCTACTATCTGCCCGGGCGGCAACCGGCACCCATCGGTACGGGCACCCTGGGCGGGAACACCTCCGACGACGTCACCATCGTGGTGGTTTCCTGATCGTTGCGCAGTCGCGGTGGCGGCACACCCGCCACCGCAGCGCGAGCGCATGGCCCGAGGCACTTGCGGCGTGCGAATCCGGCAAAGCCGACAGGTTGCGAATCGGCTGAACCGAGAGCGTCATGCCGTCGGATCGCGTTGCATGACGAGTTCGCCATTCGGCGCCGTCCCGGCATGGACAAAGCCCAGCCGCGCAAGAATCCTCTGCGCGGCCCGACGCTCGAGCTTGCGGTTCTCGATAGTGGCCACCAGGCGCTGCGGCGCGCCGGGCTCATGTGCGAGCGCTGTGAAGGCCTCGATCATGCGTTCCATCAGGCGAACATTCAAACCGACTGCCCGTGCCCGTCCCAATGAATATGCGGACAAAGCCGCAAGACCGCTCATGCTCATCCGTGTGGACCGCGACCGTGCGGACCACAGTGATGCGACGGGTGGCTGCTTCCTCAAGAACACACGCGACCTCCCACGAGCGCCGCCTCGCTTCGTCGGCACCCGTCGGCGCACCTTCCGCAACCAGAACGCCACGAGCTGTCGGCGCAATGCCGCGGTAACGCTGTCGAATACCCATCGAACCTGGAAAACCTGGGTACGTCGGTCGCTGCGACGCTCGTTTTCGTCATGGGAACCCCTGACCAAAGAAGTGCTCATGGCATCGACAAGTGAACTGACCTTGCTCCCGAGAAACCTGTCCCTCGCCGTGCGCTGAAGCGGCCAAGGCCAGCTCGAGCGAGCCGACGGCAAGCCGGCGGACCCCGATAGATGGAAACAGCCCGGCTGCGTGCCGGACCGCCTCCTTCCCGAGCTCGTCCATATACCGCTTGCTGCTCATAGATATCTCCGAGCACACCTTTTTCCATGGTCCTTGTCTGCAAAACCCTGTGGCGAGTCATTCACTTGATCGCAATCAAGTACGGGCGTGCCGAGGGTCGCTCACTTGATCGCAGTCAAGTAGGGAGGCGTCGATTGCCTTTACATTGCTGCACAACTTCTTAACAACCCGACGGATGGAGCTCACTCAAATGTTTGCCATGATGAAGCGGCACCCTTCAGGAGAAGAAACAAATATCTCCTGGCTGCAAAAGCTGGCCGTCGCGGCCTGCTTATTGCTCGCACCCACTCTGGTCCTGGCGGTGCCGTCGTACGCACGGCAGACGCATCAGCCCTGCGCGGCCTGCCATGTCGGTGGCTTCGGCCCCGAACTGACGCCGTTCGGGCGCGGGTTCAAGATCAACGGCTACACGATGAAGGCTGGCAATGACACCAAGGTGCCTCTGTCGGCGATGCTGGTGGAGTCGTTCACGCATACGGCGAAGGCGCAGACGGTGCCACCGGCGAACGGCTTCGGGACCAACAACAACCTCGAACTGCAGCAGGCATCGGTGTTCCTGGCCGGCCGCCTGAACGATCGCATGGGCGTCTTTGCCCAGGCGACCTATTCGGAGAACGGCGGCCTGCTCGGCTGGGACAATGCCGATGTGCGTTACGCCAGCCCGTTCCGCCATGGAGGCCACAACGGCACCTGGGGCATCTCGGTCAACAACAACCCCACGGTCAGCGACGCCTTCAATTCGGCACCGGCCTGGATCTATCCGTACATGGGTGCCGACCTTGCCCCGGGTGCGCCGGCGGCGCCGATGCTGTTCGGCGGTCTCGGTGGCCAGTCGATCGGTGCCACGGCTTACGTCCAGGTCGATGGCAAGCTTTACCTCGAAGCGGGCGGTTACCGGTCGCTCTCGGTAGCCTGGGCACATCATGTCAACGGCCCCTATGACGGCAAGCTCTCCGGGGTGGCTCCGTACGCGCGCGCCGCCTATACGTGGAAGGTTCCGCACGGCAACCTGACGTTTGGCGGGTTCCTGCTGAACATGAAGCGCGGCCCATTGGGTGCCGATCTGAGCGGCAACACCATTCCGGTAGCCGGCCCGACCGACAACTACAACGATGTGGGACTTTCGGGCGACTACCAGTATTTCAAGGGCGACAACATCGTCACGGTCGACGGCCTGTACGTCCACGAGAAACAGACGCTCAACAACACCTACGGTGGCGGCGGTTCCTCCAATCTGCACGACAGCCTGAACTCGCTCAATGTCAAAGGCAGTTACTGGTTCCGCAACACGTACGGCTTCACCCTGGGCCAGTTCGTCAGCAACGGCAGCAACGACCAGACGCTTTACGGCAACAACGGGTCGCCGAATACCCAGGGCGGCATTCTGGAGTTCGACTACAACCCGTTTGGCCAGTCCACGTCCTGGAGGCAGCCGTACGTCAACGCCCGCTTCGGACTGCAGTACACCTACTACACCAGGTTCAGCGGTCTCGTTCACAACGTGGATGGTGCAGGGCGCAGCGCCAGCGACAACAACACCTTGTATTTCTACGTCTGGCTTGCGATCTGAGCAGGCACGAGGAAACAGCTTGAGCGGATTTCGGGGGCCGGTCGCAGACCGGCCCCCGTTTGCTTTGCGCGTATCCATTTCAGGGATCCAGGCTGCCGCTGATGCTGCCACTCGCCGATCGGAGTGGAAACCATGCCGCCTATCAGGCAGCAGCGGCGAAGTTCGGAGGGTAGCGTGCGCAGTCGTTGCGGTTTGCATCGAGTGGTCACGCGGTCGCATCGCTACACCGGCACGAGCCGGTCAGTCCGGCGAGCTTCTGCCGCTGGCGATCGCTGCCGGGTACGGCGGCGGACGTCGACCATGTCCCGGCGACCGGTGTATTGCCGCGGGTACCTCCGGGTTTGTCGATGCGGGTTTGTTGCCGCCGCCGTCGCCCCCTTTCTTCAAGAATGCGAGGATCCGCTGATTTGCGGGGTGACTACGACGCGGGCATCGCGAGCAGGCGGCTGGCTGGCGTGGCGGCACAGGCCATGCCTGTACTTGATGAGCACGGCAAGCTGCTTCACGCCGAAACGGTTGCGGAAATTGCCGATGAGCCGGATGGCGATGCGGCGCCGGCGGTTCCGGCCCCGAGCGAACGTTCGCTCCGAAGGGCCGGAGCAGGTCGGCGTGTGGATTGCGGCTGGGCGGACGAAATCGCAAGAGACGCCATCGCGGATGGCGTCTCTTGATGCCGCGCGCGGTGCGCGGCTGGGCCGGCTTGCTACTTCATATCTTGTTACTGCAGGTCTTGTTACTTCATGTCTGGTTACTGCAGATCGATCGTGCCGTGCATGAGCGATGCGTGGCCGGGGCAGGTGCAGAAGAAGGTATAGGGCACGCCGGGCTTGAGTGCGGAGACCTTGAACGTGGTGGAGGCTTCCTCGCCGCCGCCGATCAGCTTGGTGTAGGCGACCACGGCTGCATCGTTCGGTTTTACGTAGTCATGATCGATGCCTGCGGTGGCGCCATCGTTGATGACGGCCTGTTCATCGGCAGCCGGAGCGATCACCACGTTGTGACCCATCACGGAGCGCGGCATGCTGCCCTCGTTCTTCAAGATCACCGTGAACGTGGCGCAGGTCTTGGGGACAGTGATGGTCGACTGGTCGAAGCGCAGGGCGTCATCGCCGCTGACGGTGGTCGAGCAGGTGGCGGCCCAGGTGGGAGCGGCGGTCAGGCCAAGCAGCAGCAGAGCGAAAATTTTCAGTTTCATGGGGTTTCTCCGAAAGAGGTGTCGGGTGACGACACAAAGGCTACGCCGCCCTCCGGATCGCCCATTGATCCGAATCAATTTCAGGGTGCGGGGCATCGCGCCTGCCCAGGCAGACCAGCCACGCCGAGAGGCGCGTCACCATCGTCAACGGCGTCGTGATCGATCCTGCAGAATCGAAAGAGCATCCGCATCCATAGGGGCAAAATGCCTCAATGGCGCGCTCTGCGCGGCGTCTGACGGGATTGAAGCAAGTCATTTCCTTGCGCTAACCCGCACCTGCCGCAGTGCTGTGGCGGTACTCTGGATACGTCGAGAATCCGAGCGACAGAGATCATATGCGGCGATCCGCCGCAGTCCCCTGATGGTCCCCTCTTGCGTCCATGCGGTCGGCAATATCGAGACGATGGGGTGATGGTGCCGCACTTGCCATGCGCGGTGGAGCGGGTGCGAGCGCACGCGGTAGGGTCCTGCTCCAGGACGCGGCGGAACTGGATTTCGACGGGCGGGCTACGACGGGCCGAGGGCTTTCGCCGCTCGCACTCCAACCTATCCATGGCTCTGCGATGGCCTGAGTTGGAGCATCTCACCTGGACCCGTTCTTCGGACCCGGTTCGACATGTCTCAGCTATACGATCCGCATCCTCTCCCGCGAAGCAGGAGAGGATGCGGATTCCGCGAACCGGGACTCAACGGTGATCAGTCCCTCCTGGGAAAAGGGGCGCTCCGCCGCCTACGGCTTATCAGCAAACAAGCTCAAATCCACCGCATTGGCCATGGCCCGATAGCCCGCACTGTTGGGATGCAGGTGATCGCCACTGTCATAGGCGGCAAGCATTTTTTCCGGCGCAGCCGGATCGCGGACCGTCTTGTCGAAATCCACCACGCCATCGAACGCGCCGGGGCTGCGGATCCATGCATTCACCTGCTGGCGAGTCTTCTCGCCGGCCACGCTGTGATACGGCCAGCCGCTGCCGCCGTAAGGCGTCAGGGTGGCACCGTAGATCTTCACGTGCCTGGCGTGCGCGCGAGCGATCAGTGTTTTCATGCCGTCGATCAGCTGTTGGGCGGTAATCTTGTCCTTCGATTCCCAGGCGTAGCCCGAACCACCGATGTCATTGATGCCTTCCAGCAACACGATCCAGCGCACGCCGGGTTTGTCCAACGCATCGCGCTCGAAGCGTGCCAGGGCGCTGGGACCGTAATTGTCGTGCAGGATGCGATTGCCGCCAATGCCGGCGTTCGCGACGCCGATCGATTTGAGTTTCGCATCGGCCTGCAGGCGCGCGGCGAGGTAATCCGGCCAGCGATCGTTTGCATTCTCCTTGGAACCCACGCCGTCGGTGATGGAGTCGCCAAAGGTAACCAGCGTGTGCTCGGTCTCAGGGCCGGCTACTTCCACGTCGGTGAGGTAGAAGCGGTTGCCGCTGACCTCGCCGCGTGGATACTGCACGGCAGCGGTGGCATCGCCGGTTTCGGTGATGTAGGCGGTGGCAAGGGCGGCGTTGTGGATGGTCGATGCGTGGTATCGCGCGTCGGCCGGCACGTAGATGCTTACCGCGAGTTCCTGCAACGCCTTCACGTCCATCTTCACCGGATCGCTCAGCACGCTTTCGCCCTTGGCGACGGTCACGGTGGGCTTGCCGTTGAACAGCAGTGTGTGATCGCTGCCCGGCACCGTATCCGCTTTCTTGGCGCCAAGCGCCACGTGCACCGGGCCCAGCGTGATGGGCACGTTGCCGAACAGATTGGAAAGACGGACGCGCACCCCCGAACCGCCCACGCTCGTGCGCACGATCTGTCGCACAGTTTGCGCATTCAAGACGGGACCGGCAATATCCGGCGTCGCCGTCCAGGTATCCACCCATGCATGACGATCCGCGCCGGTGGCGGCCATCGCGCAAGTCGCGATGGCGCAAACCGATCCGGCGAACAACCATTTCAATGCCCGATGACGCATGCCGCTCCTCCCATGTGGTCTTTGCAGCGGCACGTATAGCAAAAGCCCGATTAACTTAATCGGGATCGGGTATTACAAAATTTATCAGGCGAGTGTCTGTTGCGGCGCAGAGGCATGCTTCAACGTGGCAGTCATGGAAAAAGCCGACGAGGCCCCTACGTTTTCGCGGATACTCGCCGCTCGTGGACATCGCGACCGGCAGAGAGGGGGCGATAGCGGATGTCGGGCGTCAGCGCCAGAATTCGGTGAGCTGCCCGGCAAGCGCTCTGCCCTGGTTGTAACCGGCTCGGGCGGCAGGCGGACGCGCCGAGAGATCCATCATGTCGACGCCGAACGCGTTGAGCGAGTCGCCGTCCGGGAAGATCGTCTCGACCCTGCTGCCGCCCGCACGGAGTTCGTCGACTTGTGCGGCAAGTTGCATGCCCCACTCCGGCGGATGCCGAGATCTGCCACCGAAAGGCGACAGCACCAGCATCCGCGCATACCCGGCTGCCAGATCGGCATTTTCATTGCGTCGGTAGCCGCCGTCGATGTATCGGTTGCCACCGATGCTGTACGGGGGAACGCCGAAGCCGTTGGAGGTGCTGGCGGCGACTGCGTCGACGAGGTCGACTCCGCTGTGGCGGTCGAACACGACCGGTTCACCGGTATGGGCATCGACCGCCGTGATGAACAACGGCCGCTCCGGCCAGCGCTGTCCGGGCAACCGAGCGGCGACGACAGCGCGCCACCGCGCTTGCCCGGAGCCGTCCGATGCCGCGTCCATATCGAGCGCCGCCGCACCCATTCTGCGGCGCATGTCGACCGCGTCCTCGGCGGCTGCGATGATTCGGCTCGTTATCTCCATATGGTTCGCCGCCGGCCCGATCGGGCCGCGCCCACCCTCGGGGCCGCCCCGACCAGGCCGTTGCTGGGGTGCCGCGGAAAGGATGGCGGCAAGCAGTTCGGTCGGGTTCGCACCCATGATCTGGGCCGCAGCCGTCGATCCGGCCGACGCCCCGATGATCAGATCGGCTTCGGTCACGTCCAAGCCGGCATCGAACAGGCCGGCAATAACTCCGATCTCCCACGCATTGCCGGCCGATCCACCACCATGGAGGACCAACGCCCGCTCACGTGCGGCTTCCACGCCACCCCCTGTATGGATTGATACGATCAAGTCGATGCTTTTCGCCTGTTGGTAAGAATGTCCGTTTGGGTGGCGGGTTCAGCCAGTCGGCGCTGCGTGGCCGTCATCGAGCCTGCCAGGGAATCTGTCGTCCAGAGCGGCAGTCCAAAGCGCCCTGGGCGTGCCCCGCTTCATCAATCGCGAATCGACCATCTCGCTTATGAAACTCATGGTTTGGCCGCGACCGTAAATCATAGTGTGACCGCCGGCCAGCGTCCCTCCGGCCACGCCAGCGCCATCGATCAGTTCCCGCTGCAGCTTCGCGGGCAATGCCGAAGCAGTTGGCGGCACGCAGTTGCCGCCAGGACGACCCCAACCAGCAACTGCTGCGGCGGCACGTAGCTGCTGGGCAAACGTTTCACGCTCGGCAGCCACTGCCAGACCCTATTCGACCGAGTAAAGCGCGCATCCATGCGCCGGCAACCGGATCGGCAGGCGGCCGGATGCCTGCAGGCGATGGCCGCTCCACAGCTCGCGGGCGGCATGTCTGCCCGAAGCCAGGCCAAGCTGCTGCCAGGTCGCTTGCAAACTCAGCGGCTTGTCATCGAGGTTGGACACGGCCAGGTAGCGTTCGCCGGCTTTGCCGGATGCCACCCACACGCGCACCTGCTCGAAGCCTGTCGGCAGATGTTCGAGCGGATGATTGCCGTGACTGCGCTGATCGACTGCGATGATCTCCTTGTTGGTGATCAAGGCACGTGTGGCATCGTCCAGCTTGGTGAGATTGGCGCCGAGGATCAGCGGTGAACGCGCGATGGCG
Organism: Rhodanobacter terrae; assembly: GCF_042657005.1. NCBI lineage: Bacteria > Pseudomonadati > Pseudomonadota > Gammaproteobacteria > Lysobacterales > Rhodanobacteraceae > Rhodanobacter > Rhodanobacter terrae. Next base: position 70,912 of record NZ_JBHSNG010000013.1, on the reverse strand, counting down.
AGCAGGGTCAGTTGCGTGCGCTCCTCGTCCAGCGTCAGGCGGGAATGACGTGGTTCGCCCCATCCCGGATGCGGCGCAAGCACACCGAACGGCAACATGTCGGCGTCGGGCCAGCGGCCATCGCGAGCTTGCCCTGCCCATGGCGGCAGGCGATCGAAAATATTGCGGACTCCCATGGGGAAATCATCGTTGGGACGCTCGCGCGCGAACGTCCAGCCGTCCCACACGTCGTTGGAGATACGCCACATCTGGCCGTACCGGCGAATCTCCGCGGCGTGCGAAAGCTGGGTAGGGCCGGGCGACAGGCTGAGCACGATGGGGCGGCCGGTTTTCTTGATCGCCGTCGCGATCTGGCGAATCTCGCTGATGCGGTAAGGATGATCGGCAATACAGTCGACCTTGAGGAAATCCACACCCCAATGCGCGTAACGCGCCAGCATCGAATCGTAATAAGCCTGGCCAGCCGCGTCGTCGCGCACGCCGTAGTCGCCGTCGTCCCACGGGCAGGTGTTGGCCGTATCGGCGGCGTCTTGTGCATGAAAGTCGGACCCGGCAATCGGCAGATTCGCTTCCACCGCCTGCTTGGGAATGCCGCGCACGATATGGATGCCGAACTTCAAGCCTTGCGCGTGCACCCAGTCGGCGATGGCCTTGAAGCCTCGGCCGTCGGCGGAGGAGGGAAAGCGCTTCGTGGAAGGAACCAGCAAGCCGTGCGCATCCACGGCGTAATAGCGATGCCGCAAGCTGTCGCCGAACGGATTGCCCATGTACCAGCCTTCATCGATCACGGCATACGTCCAGCCGTAAGCGTGCAGCTTGGCCAGTTCCGTGGCGTTGGCCTTGAAGTCGGCTTCGTCGATGGTCAAGCCATAAGCATCCCAGCTATTCCAGCCCATGGGCGGCGTCGGGGCGACTTCTCGCGCGCCGGCTGCCGCGGCAGCAGCGAGCAGGATCGACAACAGCAGTGCACTTCTCAGCCAGTGTGTCATGCGGTTCGTTCTCTCTTTCGAGCGGTATGTTCGCTGGACGCAGGCCGGGATGAAATCCCGGCATCGCCGTCTGCATGAGCGCCGGGATTTCATTCCGGTCCACGCAACGGTCAAGCTGCGTCCCATGATCTTGAAGGCCATGGTGTGTTCTCCGGGCACGCTGTAGGGCAATTCCAGCGTCAGACCCTGCGCGTCGCGCTTGAACCGCAGCGGTTCGGCGCCTTCGCCGGAATGACGTCAGCCGAGGAAATGCCTTACGGCGAGCGTTAAGTCAGGAACATTGACCCTGCCGCTCACCTGCCCGCAGGGGAGGGGCCGCATCCCAACCAGCTTACGCGGATCAATCACTGCATCTCTGGCGCGTCATTGCGATATTGATCATCTTGAATTGCGATTATTTGCCTGGTCGCGCCGATGGCGGGGAGGGCGTTGTCAGGCGTGACAGAATGCGCCGGACGACAGTGCATTGTCCGGGGCAACACTGTGGGGTGCGCGGGAAGAACATCGGCGATAGAAGAGCGATGGGAAGCTCGCGCATGGCGGATTTCCGGAACGGCATCGGCCGAATGATCGGAGCGCGATAACCATGATGCGTAAACTGTTTTCGGGCGGACTTTGCGCGCTGTTCTTGAGCGCGTCGTTGATCGGCACTGCGGTAGCGCAGGATGCCCCTCTCGTGCTGCAACGGGACGGGAGAACCATTTCACTCCAACCCTACGCGCCAAATATCTTGCGGGTGACGTTCGGCGTCGACCGGGCGGCCGTGATGAATCCGCCTGGATACGGGTTTGAGGCTAAACCCTCGACCCAAGGATGGACGCATACGCGCGATGCGGCAGGCGACGACGTTTTTCGTTCGGCGAAAATGGTCGTGCGAGTGGCTCCCGGAGAGCTCGCGCCCAGCGAACTCCCGAAGCGCATGCCCCTGGACGCGCTGAACCAGCAACTGCGCGAAAAGTACTTCGGGGGATGGAATGATCGGGGTACGTTCAACGACGCGCTGAGGATCACCAATGTCGAGGGCAAGACGTTGCTGCGCATGCGCACGTGGACCATGGCACCCGGACAGCCGCAGGTAGCGCAGGCGGACGCTGGCGCAAGGGGTTTTCGCGTTGCCGCCACGTTCGATTCGCCTGCCGACGAGCACTACTACGGGCTTGGACAGCAGCAGAAGGGATGGATGGACCTGCGCGACCATGAGATCCGTTGCTGGCACGATTATTCCGCGCTGGGCGGCGAGAACGTCTGCGTTCCCTTCATGGTGTCGAGCCTTGGCTATGGCCTGGTTTGGGACAACCCTTCGAAAACGACGATACAGCTCGGCTTCAACGGCCAGAACGTGTGGTCATCGGAAGTGGGCGATCGCGTCTCCTATTTCGTCATCGCGGGAAACAGCGCCGACGAGATTTACGAGGGATATCGCCGGCTGACGGGCGTGACGCACCTGCTGCCCTGGAGAGTCTATGGCTACATCCAGAGCAAGGCGATCTACTCGACGCAGGAACAGGTCCTGTCCGTTGCCGACGAGTACCGCCGAAAGCATCTGCCGCTGGGTGTGATGGTGGTCGATTTTCTCAACATGACCAAGCAGGGAAACCTGGACCTGGACCCGGCGCGCTGGCCGGATCCCGCCGCCATGAACCGCCGCTTGCATGCGATGGGTGTGGACACGCTGCTGAGCGTATGGCCGCACTTCTCGAAGGGATCGCTGTTCTACGACATGCTCGCCAGCAAAGGCTGGCTGGTGCATACGCGGGACGGCGTGCCTGACCCGGGCGGCTTCAAGGCGATCATCGGGCCGAACATCGACACCACGAATCCGGCTGCGGCAAAGTGGTTCTGGCAAGAAATCCGCGATCGCTACATCAAGCCGTATGGCTTCGATTATGTATGGCTCGATGAAACGGAGCCGGACATCGATCCGGCGAAGGACGTGTTCTGGATCGGCTCGGGCACACGCTTCTACAACGTGTATCCGTTGTTTCATACCGCCTCGGTGTACGAAGGATTCCGGCGCGATTTCGGCAATAGCCGAAGAGTGACGATTCTCGCGCGCGCGGCTTATCTGGGCGCGCAACGCAACGGCACCGTCTTCTGGTCGAGCGATATTTTCGCGACCTGGGACATGCTCAAGCGATCCATTCCAGCAGGGCTCAACTTTACCGCGACGGGCTTGCCATACTGGGACACCGATATCGCGGGTTTCTTTTCGCCGATCATCCCAGCCGGCTACCATGCGGCACATAGGCCTTTGATCGACGGTTCCGACGCGCGCGATACGATCGGAAACTACGAGGACTATCCCGAACTGTTCGTGCGCTGGTTCGAATGGGGCGTGTTTCAGCCGGTGATGCGTGCGCACGGAGAAAGGAATCACAACGAAGTGTGGTCCTACGGCAAACAGGCCGAGCCGATCCTGGCGAAATACCTGAAACTTCGCTACCAGCTGTTGCCGTACACCTATTCGGCAGCCTATCGCAGCTACCAGACGGGCGCGCCGTACATGCGCGCGCTGTTCATGGATTTTCCGCACGAACCGAACGTTGCGAACATCCCCGACGAATACATGTACGGGCCGGCTTTCCTGGTGGCTCCGGTCACGGAGCAGGGCGCCACCCGCCGAACGGTGTATTTGCCGGCAGGCTGCGATTGGTACAACTACTGGACGAACCAGCGCCTGCACGGCGGCCAGACGATCGAGGTGGATGCGCCCATCGATACGCTGCCGCTGTTCGTCAAAGCAGGAAGCATCGTGCCGCTGGGTACGGACGAAGGGAGTGCCCGGCAAACGCAGAAGATCGTGTCGATAAAGATATACCCGGGAGCGGATGGCAGCTTTGCGCTTTTCCGGGACGACGGGACGTCCTACAGCTACGAGCAGGGCAAATATTCGGTCACCAGGCTGATATGGAATGATGCCGCTCATCGGCTGCAGCATGAGGGAGCGGCGGCATGGAGTGGACCGGATTCGGCCGTCGTTTCCGTGATAGGCGACTCTGTCCGCACAGGCTCCAACTGACCAAACTTTGCTTCAGTAATCTCATAGTTTGGCCAAACCGGCCAGACTATGGGTTCGCGCGCAGTGGATGTTCGTTAGAGCATGACTTGGCCACGCAACTAAAGCATGAATTGGCCGGACATAACGTGCCTCCTGGCTTTGTTGAGCGCCTGGCGAGGGTCAGCGCTCACCGCACCGATCGTGCTGATCGGTATCGCTCGCAACGAAATCGCGAGCTGGAGGGAATCGGCGGGGTGAGCGCCCAGTTTCCCGGCGCCGCGGTGTCTACATCGACGCGCGAAAGGGAGACGAAGATGCTACAGCAGAGAAATCCTCTCGGAGAGGAGTGCCCCGGCCTCATGGCAGGGTGTTCCGCGACGTCATGGCACAGGAGGCGCGGCGACTTGGCAAGCGCAGGGCGAGGGAGTCGACGATGTCTGGACAGATGACTGGTTCCGGATCGGTCATGACGGACGAGCTCATTTCTCGGGCACGGGCCGGGGACGCCGTCGCGTTCCAGAAGCTGACCGAGCCCCACCGCCGTGAGCTTCACGTGCATTGCTACAGGATGCTGGGATGCCTCCAGGATGCGGAGGACACCCTCCAAGAAACGCTGCTGGCCGCGTGGCAAGGCTTCAAAGGCTTCGAGGGGCGCGCCTCGCTCCGCACCTGGCTGTATCGGATCGCTAGCAACCGGTGCCTCAACGCGCGCCGGTCGGCGAGCCGGCGCCCTGCCAAAGCGTGGGACGTTCCCGGCGTGGAGCCGCCCGAGCCGACCCGGCTCGGCGAGGTACCATGGCTCGATCCGTTTCCTGACAGCCTCCTCGACGAGCGGGCGACCGACGCACCGCCCGGTCCGGAGGTCCGCTACACACAGACCGAATCGATCTCTCTGGCATTCGTGGCAGCGCTCCAGGTCCTTCCTCGACGCCAGCTCGCCGTTCTCATCCTGTCCGACATCCTCGGCTTCGAGGCGAGCGAGGTAGCGAGCATGATCGACTCGACCATCGATTCGGTGAACAGCGCTCTCAAACGGGCGCGTGCCAATCTGCAGCAGAGGATGCAGATCAGTGCCGACCGCCCGCGGCCTCCCGCGATGGGCTCGCCCGCCGAGGAGGCGATCGTGGCGGAGTTCGTTCGAGCGTACGAGAGCGCGGATCTGGACGCTCTCGTGGCCCTTTTTACGGACGACGTCTTCATGTCGATGCCGCCCATGCCCCTCGAATACGAGGGTCGAGATCCCGTGGCTCGCTTCTGCGCCATGCTCTTCCGCGCGGTTCCCAGGTTCAGCCTGGTGCCGACGAGAGCCAATGGCCAGCCGGCATTCGGCGCGTACGTGCACTCCGCTTCGGACGTCTCCCAAGGGGGCGGCGTCATCGCCGTCTCCCTCAGCGGTGAACGGATCTGCGCTCTCACCTTCTTCGAGCAAAGCGCCCTTCCGTGGTTCGGCCTGCCTTTGTCGCTACCGACGTCCGCATCCCATTCGCGCGCGAGATGAGCAGGGGTCACCGGCCTGTCGAAACCCGGCAGTAGCCGAGCTCGGCGATGCGGAGCGCCCAGTTCCCCGACATCGCGGTGTCTCCATCAGCGGTAGTACACAACGCCGAAAAGAGGAGAGCCTACGATGGGAAAGATTGTCGTTTCGAGCAACGTCACACTGGATGGAGTCATTCAGGACCCGGACGGTCAAGAGGGTTTCAAGCACGGCGGCTGGTTCAAGCAGTTTGTGGGAAAGGATCTCGAAGCGTGGGCCGAAAACGAGACCGACGAGACATTGCACGCCGAGGCCATGTTGCTGGGTCGCAAGAGCGACGAATGGTTTGCGGCGCGGACGCCGGGTCGGACCGAGCCATGGGCGGAACGGATGAACAGCCTGCCCAAATACGTCGTGTCTTCCACGTCGAAGAAGCCCAAATGGACCAACGCGACCGTGCTCAAGGATGTCGTCAAGGTGGTCTCCAGGCTGAAGCAGGAGGTGAGCGGCGATATCCTCATCTACGGGAGCTGCCAGCTCGTGCGAACGCTCATCGAGCATCGCCTCGTCGACGAATTTCGACTGATCGTCTTCCCGGTCGTCCTTGGCGCTGGCGAGCGACTCTTCGGCGAGACCACGGACAAGACGCCACTGCGCCTCGTCCGCAGCCAGACCCTCGGTGAAGGGCTGCTGTTGGTCATCTACGAGGTCGTCCGGGCAGCCTCACGCTGAGCCGCTCCCGATTCGCCGACTGCGATAGGTGCGTGCGCCGGGAGCGCGTGCCCATCGAGGCGCTGTATCTGGTCCCTTTGTGTGTGCTCTGCTGATCGCCGATTAGACCTTCGTCAGGTGCTCCTGGATTCGTGCGATGTCCGACGCCGGCACCGCCGCGGCTTCCGCGAAATCGCTCCACTGGGCGATCGCGGCGTTGACGCCGGCAAGAATCTCGACGGCATGCGGCACGCCGTGGACATCGGCGACTTTCAGCAAATCGGAGCGCCGGATGTCGATCCACTTTCCATTAACCGACATCAGATGCTGGTACGTCCACTCGCCCTTGGGGTTGTAGGCAAAGACAATGTCGTACGCCGGCGCGAGCTCCCACTGGCCGCCTTCGCGAAGCAGGAACGAATGGTTCTTGGTGTGGTCGTCGCAGTTGCGCCCGGCCACGTTGAACGCCATGCGGCGGAACGTCTGTTGCTTAGCCTCGACGCCAAGGCCCAATTGATCGATGACCTGGAACAACTGCGAATACGAGTTGGTGCCCCGCAGCTTGAAGTCCACGTGGGCCATGCCGCACAGCGTCTGCACATGGTGCTTCGCGTTGCCGTCGCGATCAAAGCGCTTGGTCATGAAGTGCCGCCGACCGTTCTCCTCCAAAATCTCGGACGGACTCATGTCAATGCCTGCGGCGCGCGCCATGGTGTAGTAGGCGAACTCGATCCGACCATAGCTATTGGACTCACCGAGCTCAATGTCGGGGCCGATGCCGTCGAACTTGATCAGCCAATGCTCGAAGCCTGCAGGCACCTTGAACTGACCGCTGCGCAACTCTTTGGTCCTGAGGTTGAGCGCGACCACGGCCTTCGCTCGCGCGCCGCCGGCGGAGGTACCGACGCGGATGATGCTGGACAGCGCGTCATGGCTTTCCTTGTCATCGGAGATCGTGCCACGCACGACGTCGCGTGCCACGCGCACGAGCGATGCCATTTCCAACGCGCCGGGGTAGTCGCGCTGCGCCGCCTGTGCCGGATGAAACTCCAGCGCGCCCATACCGCGCTTGCCCATGTAGGCGAGTCGGTCGAGTGACGTGATAGCGCGCTTGTCGACGCCGTGCCCGGCCATATAGGCATCGATCAGTGCCGAGCCGAAGTCGTCCGGTAACACGTCGGCGATGAGGCCTGGCAGGCCCCTGTACGTCTCGCGGTTGAGGCTCGGAAAAATGAAGGGATGGGTCGCACCGTCGACGGGCATCATGAGCGGGGTCAGCTCGATGCCACGTTTGAGCCATGCCGGGGCGTACTCGAAAGCGTACGCACCCTGGCCGGGATCCATCACGATGGCGCCGACCCGCCTGCCCCAACAGCGAACCTCGATGGCATCAGCATGAGTGAAATCGCCCATGCGTCAGAGATCCGTCTTCTTGACGCGGGTTGCTCTGGCACGCCTGGGCTTCTTGGAACGACGCAGCGCCGCCATCGGGCTGACGGACGGAAGGGGAGCGATCGACTGCACGCCGCCCTCGATACCGAGCGCCCTGAGCACCCGGACGAGCGTATGGGTGGTCGTATTCTTTCCCGCTTCCAGGGACTGCAAAGCGCGAACGGCCACATTGGCCATGCTGGCCAGTTCCGCCTGGCTACGACCCAGGCGGATTCGCTGATCTCTGATGCGATCACCGAGATCTCCGAGGATCGCATCGGTGGGTCGATGTGGGGTGTCTTGAAGCATGTTTTACTCCGCGTGTTAGACGGCTAATACGCGCTAATACGTACTATAACGCGTATATCGACATAGGCAATAGGCCATCATTAATACGCGTTATAACATGTATTAAATGCGTTTTCGGCCGTAATACGCGCTTTTCCACATGTTAAGACCATGGCGGCGGGATCCCGGAGATGACCAAGAGTGGCCCCAGCGTGCAGGCGGGACAGTACCTATTCCACCTTCACGCAGGAAACCACGGGCACGGGACTTTGAGGATCGATCGGCGCGTACGGCGGCGGACGATAGTGCGGGTTATGCCGATTTCGCGCCTCGTAGCGAAACCGGTTTGCCGGTAGCGGTGAACTCGGCATCCTTAAGCGGACACTCGCACCAGGCACAAGAACAAGCGTCTTCTTGCACCATCGTCACGACCCCCAATCCGAAGTTGCGTGCCAGCGCGATGATGGTGCGAAGGATCGGCGCCTCCTTCTGTTTTTCGCGTCGACTCGACTCTGATCTCGCGCATGAAGGACTGGCCGATCTTCAGCGTGGTGACTGTTGCGCGCCATGGCGAGGATTGACCGCATCATGCACGCACTGTTCCTTCAAACTGCACCCAACGCGTTGATTGGGAGAGGAGTGAGGAAACCTCCGGCCCTGACCCCTGTTCCGGCGATCTATGGCCTCGCCGCAGTCAACCCATACTGGGCGGCGCTGGCGTCGATTTGCGGATCAAGCGCGCGAGCAGCAACCAGATCGGCATGGCCTGCGTCCGCCTGGCCACCACGGATTTTCGCCAGGCCAATGCCATAGTGCGACCACGCGGAAAGCGGCCTCTGCGCGATGGCCTGCTGGTAGGCTTTGATGGACTCCGCATAATGTCCCAGTCGCAACTGCACCAAGCCGAGACTGTCGAGGTAAGCCGGCTTTTCGCCATCGCGCCTGATCGCCTTGCGGCAATCCTTCAAGGCATCATCGAGCATCTGGTTGCTCAGGCTGCGGGCCCAGCAGCGCTCGTTGAGCGCCGAGCCAAGCAAGGCGTCATCGATATGCAGGCGAATCCACTCGTCGAGTATGGGCAGCGCCGCAGCGGGTTCTCCGAGCTGGACATACAAGTTGGCAATCGCGCGCGCCTGCGTCGATCCCGTCGGTACCAGGGCGGCTGCCGCTCTGGCGTCGATCGTCGCTCCGGCGGGGTCTTTGTGCGCGAAACGGAGTCCAGCACGTAGCAGCAGGGCATCGAGGTTCTTCGGATCCAGGCTTAGGGACTTGTCCAGGTCGGCGAGCGCCGCATCGAACTGCTTGTCCGCCATTCGTGCCCGCGCGCGGTCGACATAGTAAGCGGCTTGATCGGGCGCCATGCGGATCGCCTCGCCCATATCCGCCATGGCAGCCTTCGGTTCGCCTCGCGACAGATATGCCGCGCCCGCCAGAGCGTAATCCGCCGCAGACTTCGGCTGCGCGCCGTTGCTGTCCGCGGTGCTGCCGGCATCGGATTTGTCGCTGTCGCTCGGCGCCTTGGCCAAGGTAAACACGCGCCCGCCGTTGTAGGTGAAATAGACTTTCCTCTGACTGTTGGCGATGAACATGTGATGGGCAAGCAGAAAATCCACGCCGAGCAGCATGTCGGTGTGGTCGTCGCCCATGCTTCCGTCAATGACCTGCATCTGGCTGTGCTGGATGGTTTCCGTACCGACCGAAAATGAATCGATGCGTACGGTCCATGTCTTCACCGACCGGGCGCCAATACCGATGCTGCTGATGCCAGCCACCACGTCCGGCGCGCTGAGATCAATCCCGATCCGCTCGGCGCTGCGACGGCTGAGCACGGTGGCAAACGCCCCCGAATCGAGCAATGCCCGCACGTGCTTGCCGTTTATCGTCACGCTGAGAAACGTGCGTCGGTCGTTCGAGTTGCCGGCCCGCTCGATATCCGCGGTGTTGTAGCTACCGACCTTGGACCAATATGCCAGCGCCAGCTTGTTGCAGTGGTCCGCCTTGAACAGAGTCAGCTTGCCATGTGCCAGATCGAGCTCCAGATCGACCGAATCGAGCAGGTTGGCGCCGAGCAGTCCATAGCCCGTATCTGTACCGCCGACAATGAAACCAACATTTTTGAGCGTCGTGCCGAGGATGCCGAATTGCTTGACCTGGGCGAAATCGGCATCTGCAGTGCCTCCCACACCGCTGATGCGAAAACCAAAAGGAGCAGCTCGCAGCTTGAGCCCCAGCGCCAACGCGCTGGCCCGCGACATGCTGCTGAAGAAAGCCCCGGTGTCGACCGCCAAGCGCGTATCGTTGCCGTTGATCTTCACCATGGTAGTGGCTCGCCCGTCGAGCATCTCAACGGGCAACGTGCCGTAATCCATCAAATGGCAGCCATCCGCCCAAGCCTGTGATGCGAGCAAAGCGCTGACGCCAAGGCAGCCCAAACGCAAAATCCTTTTCACTGTCGTCCCCTTGCATGTCGAGGCCGCGGAATGCGGGTCTGGCTATGAAGCGCCGGTTTGTAACCGTGCTCCTGTCATCATCGCGAAAATTCCAGGGTCGCTCAAGGAGTAAATTGGCTGCAAAGCTCTGAAGAACGGCGTCCGGATGGGCCGCGAGGTGTCAAGCACGCCCGCTTGGAAACCAGTTCAATTCTGAAGTGCACCACGCTAATGCGTTCCCGCGACCCACGGAATCCCTGCTCAGAGGCGAGCTATCGCCCCGAAAGCGGACGTTCGCAACCGGTTCAAATGGATCGACAAGCGACCTTCAGTCGGATGGTCAACTGGCTGGCGATCCGCAGACAACTATGCGCGATGGCTGAAAGCGCGCGAAAACACCAGCGCTCCGCCACCATTTCTGCGCAAGAGCTTCCGCCGCAAGGACGAGCATAGTGGGGCGACGGCGGAGACGTCCGTGGTCAACGATGAAGCAATGACCCGCATACCTCCACGACCGATACGGATACCGGGCTGCGCCGCAAGGCAAAGGCTGGGGAAGCGAAGTTCAGCTACCGGGCGAATACGCTGATGGAGAACTGTTACGGCCTGGTCATCGGCGTGCATGTTCGACACGCCAGCCATGATCAGGGTCGCTCGCGTGACTGGCCAGTTGCTGTAGCGACGGTAGGCAGGTGGCTGGATTTTATGCAACCAGCAAGCCGGACAAGCTGTTGGGACGTTCGTGATAGTTTGGCCGTTACAGTCAAACTATGTGAGATGGCGGAGAAGCCGCGGCCAAACAATGCTTTAGGTTCAATCATAAGTTGGCCAAAACGGCCAACTTATGCTTTCAGCCACACAGACGTCGCTGGACAGATATTTGGTGGGCCCGGCAGGACTCGAACCTGCAACCAAGGGATTCGCTTGTTCCGAAGGTTTCCCTTCGGCGCGGACTATCTCTTCACCCTCCGCACGCCGCGATGAGCGTGAACGGGTGGGGTGCGGGACGCTCGAGCCTGTGATCAAGGGCACTGAAGCCCTCAGGTAGTCTCTGCACCTTCCGGCGGTGTACCGCCGGCTTGGCTCAGGGTTGCCACCGTCCGCGCGAACGCGCCGCTGAGGTTTCCCTGAATTCATCCCGATCCCATCCGCGGATTACGCCGCGGCGGCACCTTTCGATGAGTCCCCTGCTCTAACCATTGAGCTACAGGCCCACAAGCGGTGAATGGTAGAGGAGTTGGTGAAGGCGTGCCAGCCGCGCGGGCAATCGGTACACGCGCAGCGCGGTAAGTGGATATACGCTGTGCGCCCCATCCCCACCGGAGACCACGCATGAATACCGAGGCGATCGCGAAACGGCTGGTTGAACTGTGCCGTGAAGGCAAGTATGAGGACGCGCAACGTGAGCTGTACGCGGAGGACGCGGTGAGCATCGAGCCGGAAGGCCTGCCGCCGGGGGCGTTGGGCGATGCGCAGGGACTGGCGGCGATCTACGAGAAGGGCCGTCAGTTCAACGCGATGGTCGAGGCGGTGCATGGCAGCAGCGTGAGCGAGCCGGTGATCGCGGATAACTTGTTCAGCATCGCGCTGGCGATGGACGTGACGATGAAGGGTCGCGGCCGGATGAACATGAGCGAGATCGGCGTGTACCGCGTGCACGGCGGGAAGATCGTGCGCGAGCAGTTCTTCTACGACGTCGGCTGAGTCCGTATGCCCCGAAACGAAGAAGCCCCGCATCGGCGGGGCTTCTTCGTCATGCCGGCGCCGCAGTTACTCGACGTCGAGGAACGAACGCAGCTGTTCCGAGCGGCTCGGGTGGCGCAGCTTGCGCAAGGCCTTGGCTTCGATCTGGCGGATACGCTCGCGGGTGACGTCGAACTGCTTGCCGACTTCTTCCAGCGTGTGGTCGGTGTTCATGTCGATGCCGAAGCGCATGCGCAGCACCTTCGCTTCGCGCGGGGTCAGCCCGGCGAGCACGTCGCGCACGGTTTCCATCAGGCCGGTCTCGGTCGCCGAGTCGATCGGCGAGCTGGCGTTGCCGTCCTCGATGAAATCGCCCAAATGGGAATCCTCGTCGTCGCCGATCGGGGTTTCCATCGAAATCGGTTCCTTCGCGATCTTCAGTACCTTGCGAATCTTGTCCTCGGGCATCTCCATTTCCTTGGCCAGTTCCTCCGGCGTGGCCTCGCGGCCGAACTGCTGGAGCATCTGGCGGGAAATGCGGTTGAGCTTGTTGATCGTCTCGATCATGTGCACCGGGATGCGGATGGTGCGTGCCTGGTCGGCGATCGAGCGGGTGATCGCCTGGCGGATCCACCAGGTGGCGTAGGTCGAGAACTTGTAGCCGCGGCGGTATTCGAACTTGTCGACAGCCTTCATGAGGCCGATGTTGCCCTCCTGGATCAGGTCCAGGAACTGCAGGCCGCGGTTGGTGTACTTCTTGGCGATCGAAATCACCAGGCGCAGGTTCGCCTCGACCATTTCCTTCTTGGCGCGGCGGGCCTTGGCCTCGCCGCTGGCCATGGCGCGGTTGATGTCCTTGATGTCGATCAGCGGCAGGAACAGCTTGCGCTCGATGGTGGCGAGCTTCTCCTGCTCGGCGTCGATCGCCTCGCGGTGGGTCTTGATGTTCGGCGACCACTTCTGGCGCTTGCGGCTGAGCTCGGCCACCCACTCGAGGTTGCCCTCGTTGCTGGGGAAAGTCTTGATGAACTCGGCCTTGGGCATCTTCACCTGCTTGACGAAGATGTCCATCAGCACGCGCTCGTGATGGCGGATGTCGTTGACCACTTCGCGCAGCTTGCGCACGAAGCCGTCGATCAGCGCGGACGGCAGCTTGAGCTTGAGGAACTCCTCGGCCATCTGGTCGCGCAGCTTGACGATCTTCTTGTCGGTGATGCTGGCGGCTTTCGGCGCGGCCTTCTGGAACTTGCCGTAGTAGTCGCGCAGCAGCTCCATGCGGCGCTTGACCTCTTCCGGGTCGGGACCGGTCGGGCCGGCTTCTTCCTCATCCTCGGTCGCGGTCTCGTCGTCGTCGGCTTCGGTCTCGTCGCTGGGATCCGGCTCCGGCAACAGCAGTGCGGCGGCTTCCTTTTCCTTGCGGGCGAGGTCGGCGGCTTCTTCCAGATCGAGGAAGCCGGCCAGGATTTCGCTGAGGCGGCGCTTGCCGTCCAGGTGCTGGTCGTATTCCTCCAGCAGCAGTTCGATCGTCAGCGGAAAGCTGGCCAGCGCGGTCTGCACCTGGCCGAGGCCTTCCTCGATGCGCTTGGCGATGGCGATTTCGCCCTCGCGGGTGAGCAGCTCGACCGTGCCCATCTCGCGCATGTACATGCGCACCGGGTCGGTGGTGCGGCCGACTTCGGCGTCGACGGCGGACAGCAGCGCCACGGCCTCTTCGGCGGCGGCATCGTCGTCGCCGGAGGTGCTGCCCGGAGCCGCGCCGTCGGCGATGGTGTCGGTGTCGGGCGCAGCGTCGTGCACTTCGATGCCGACGCCCTTGAGCACCGCCATGATGTCTTCGATCTGCTCCGGGTCGACGATGTCGTCGGGCAGGTGGTCGTTGATTTCGGCGTACGTCAGGTAGCCCTGCTCCAGACCTTTGGAGATGAGCGCCTTGATTTCAGACTGTTGCTCGTGGGGAGCTTTGCTATTCATTAACCGACCGCCGCGGGGTTCAAGAACCGGACATTATAGCGATGTGCTGCTTTTTTGACCAGTTTTCAAGTGAGAAAAATTTAGGCGAAGCACGCAAAAATCGCGCCAGATCGCGACCTTGCAGTGTTCTTGCCGACTGCAGGCTGCGCACGGTCCGTCTGTGCCTGTTCAACCGGTGTCGAGCCAGAAAGTCACCGGGCCGTCGTTCACCAGCTGGATCACCATATGGGCGCCGAAGCGCCCGGTTTCCACCCCCGGATGAGCGACGCGTGCGAGTTCCAGCAGGCGGTCGAACCAGCGTCGGCCGTGCTCAGGTGTCGCCGCACTGGTGAAGCTGGGGCGCATGCCGGAGCGCGTGTCGGCGGCCAGGGTGAACTGGCTGACCAGCAGCAGGCCGCCGTCGGTGTCGGCCAGCGAGCGATTCATCTTGCCGTGGTCGTCGGCGAACACGCGATAGCCGAGCAGGCGCTCGAGCATGCGCCGGGTCTGCGTCTCGCCGTCGTCCGGCTGCACCGCGACCAGCGCCAGCAGGCCGGGGCCTATCGCACCGACGGTTTCGTCGCTGACACTGACGCTGGCGGACAGTACGCGTTGAATCAGGGCAATCATGGCGGCAAGGCGGAGGCGAGGCGACTAGCTTAATCGTGCTGTCGGCGGCGGCGAAAGATGGCTGGCCGGCAAGGCGATCTCGGTGTGCGCAGCCGGCTCCCGTAAACTGCAGGGATGCGAATCGACATGTATCTGCTCTATCTCCTGCTGCGCCTGTTGGCGCTGCTGCCGCTGCGCATGCTGCACGGCATCGGCAGCGGGCTGGGCCGGCTGCTGCTGTGGCGACGCGGCCGCATGGTGCGCAACACGGCGGCGAACCTGCGCATCGCGCGGCCGCAGCTGGACGAGGCCGGGCAGGAAGCGCTGTTGCGCGAGGTGATGATAGAGAGCGGCAGGTCGGTCAGCGAGATCGTCAAGGTATGGGGCGCCGGGGCCGAACGCGCACTGGAGCTGGTGCGCGAGGTGCGCGGTGCGGCGTTGCTGGATGCGGCGCTGGCCGCGGGCAACGGCGTGATTATCGCGGCGCCGCACCTGGGCTGCTGGGAGCTGCTGAATTACTGGCTGTGCCGCAGGACGCCGATGGCGATCCTGTATCGGCCGCCGCGGATCGCCGCGATCGAGGGCTTGCTGCGCAAGGTGCGCGGTGCGTTGGCGCCGGAGCAGGTGCGTGCCGACGGTGCCGGTGTGCGCACCTTGTACAAGCGGCTGGCCGCCGGCGGCACGGTGGGCATCCTGCCGGACCAGAAGCCGCGCGCGGGCGAGGGTCAGATCGCGCCGTTCTTCGGCCGCGAAGCGCTGACCATGGTGCTGCTGCCCCGGCTGGCCGCGCGCACTGGTGCGACCGTGCTGTTTGCGTTCGCCGAGCGCCTGCCGCGCGGGACCGGATATCGCATTCATTTGTTGCCGGCCCCGCCGGGGTTGGCGGATGCCGATCTCGGCAGCGCCTGCCGTGCGCTCAACCAGGGTGTGCAGAACAGTGTCGAGCTGGCTTTCGCGCAGTACCAGTGGCAGTACAAGCGCTATTCGGCCGATGGCCTGATCAGCCCGTACGATCGCGAGGATCGGTAGGAGCGCACCCTGTGCGCGAGGCTTTTCGCTCCGATCAAAGATCAGGGCATCGCGCGCAGGTTGCGCTCCTACGGTTTTTCTTTTTCCAGCCGACGCAGGAATACGCCCATTTCCTTTTCCGCCTGCTTGTCCCCGCGCTGCGCGGCGGCGGCGATGCCGCTGCGCCAGGCGTCAGCGGCGGCCTGCGTCTGGCCGGCGTCGAGGCAGGCTTTGCCCAGCAGTTTCCAGGCGGCCGAATAGGTCGGGTCGAAGGCGACGGCGCGGCGCAGTTCGTCGATCGCCATGCCGGCTTCGCCCTCGGCTAGCAGCGCGTTGCCCAGCGAGAAACGCAGCAGCGCGCCGTCGCGCGGGCCGTCGCATTGCTTGCGCAGGTTGGCGATCAGTCCGGCATTCACGGTTGCGGGCGATAACGCCGATCGCCGATCGGATAGACCTGGGTGGGCAGGGCCGGTTCCGGCGGGGTGTGGCCGGCGGAGAGGTCGGCCAGCGAGGTGGCCTGCCAGACCACCAGCCACGACGAGCGGAACGGCTGCACCAGCAGCGCGTAGCGCAAAGCGTCGGCGTCGAGTTTCTCCGGGTGCGTCACGATCACGCCGTCCGGGTGGCTGCGGGCAAAATCCTGCACGGCCTGATCGCCGAACAGCTCGGCGATGGGCCGCGTCAACCGGCCCTCGAAGTGGAACTGGCCTTCGTAATTGCCCAGATAGGCGATGGGCTGGTTCGCCCGTTCGGCGGCACCGAGCAGGTGGGCGGCGGGGCGCAAGTCCCAGCGTGTCCACAGGGTCAGGGTGAACAAGGTGTTGAGGGCAAGCACGCCGATCAGTCCGGCCACCGCCAGACGGCGCAGTTCACCACGACCACGCAGCAGCAACAGACCGCCGATCAGCAGGAACACCACGCTGAAATAGCGGCTGTACGGTGCAGCCGCAACGGGCCATTCGCCATGCAGATAATTCGCGTCCACCAGCAACGGCAGTGCGAACAGCAGGATGGCAAACACGATACCGCCCACACCCAGCGGCCAGGTACCGAACCAGCCATTGTTGGCCAGTGCCGGTTGGCGCTCGCGCAACACCGCGATCGCGCCAGCCATCAACAGCACGATACCGCCGGCCTCGGGAAACAGGTAATACGGCTGCTTGCCGCTGATCAGCGAGAACACGATGAAGCTTGGTATCAGCCAGCACAGCGCAAAGCGCAGACCCGGCTCCAGCGGTCGGCGCAAGCCGGCGATGGCCACCCACGCGCGCGGCCAGCCACTGAACGGAAACAGCAGCGGCAACAG
Organism: Rhodanobacter terrae; assembly: GCF_042657005.1. Lineage (NCBI taxonomy): Bacteria > Pseudomonadati > Pseudomonadota > Gammaproteobacteria > Lysobacterales > Rhodanobacteraceae > Rhodanobacter > Rhodanobacter terrae. The sequence goes on along the minus strand of NZ_JBHSNG010000013.1, from coordinate 54,036 downwards.
CCACAGCAGGTAGAACCAGAACGGCTCGGCATGGTTCTGCAGGTTCTTGCCTTCCGACAGCTTGTCGACCACACGGCCGGCGGTCTGGGTGAAGAACAGTCGTTGCCGGTACGCCTCGCCGCCGGAGAACCCGGCCGGCAACGCCCATGCCAACAGCATCGCGGCGCCGAGCAGCAGCGCGAGCGTGCCGCGGCCGTACCAACGTGCGCGATGCTGACGTGCCCAGTCGTTCCACAGCGGACCGAGCAGCCACGGGAAAATGATATGCAGCAACATCACCGGCCCTTTGGTCAGCAAGCCCAGCCCGATGCACAGGCCGAACAGCAGCCAGCGCGGTTCGGTCCGCTGCATCTTCGGGGTCAGGCACAGCAGGGCGGCCAGCGTCCACATGGCGAGCAACCCGTCGTACATGATCTGCAGGCCGAACAGGAACGCGCAGCCCAGCGCCAGCAGCATCCATGGCGCCGCCTTGGCCATCCACGGCCGGTTTGGGAACAGCCGCCGCGCCAGCAGCGAGATCAACACCAGCTGCGCGCCGCCGATCAGCACCTCGAGCACGCGCGGCCAGATGTCGTCGACGCCGAACACGAACCAGCCGGCCTGGATCAGCCAGAACAGCAGCGGTGCCTTCTCGCTGTACGGCTGGCCGTTGATGTGCGGCACCAGCCAGTGGCCCTGGTTCCACATCTCCCAGGCCACCGCCAGCGTGCGGGTCGAATACAGCGGCATCGGCCCGTGCGAGAAGATCGCCAGCAAAGCCACCAGCACCCACAGCGGCAACCAGGGCCACACGGCGCGAAGTTGTTCGGTACGGCTATAGGGGCTCAGCGACACGGGCGTGCTCTTGGCGGGCAGATGAATGATTCTAGCTTGCGGGTGGCGTTCGCAAGGCGACTGGAGATCGTGTTGGCCGAGCGCTCAGGCCGGCCCCCAGTAGCCGATGCGGCGGCGGATTTTCAGCTTGCGCCACAGGTTCAGCGGCTTGCGGCGCGGATTGCGGGCGCCGGCGGCGATGAAGGCATCGACCGCATCGAGCACGCGCTCGCTGGAGCGGCCATCGCGATACGGGTGGATCGCGTCCGCATAATCGCGGATCGCCTGCAGCAGCTCCGGCGGGCGGGCCAGCGCGCGCTCGATCGCCGGTTCGAACTGCGCCGGCTCGTCGATGTCGATCAGCTGCGGACCCGGCCGGCGGTTCTTGAACGTCACCACCGGCTTGCCCGTGAGCAGGAATTCGTTGAGTGCCGAAGAGGTGTCCGAGCACATCATGTCGACCTGCGGGAACAGCTCGAGGATGTTGTCGTTCTCGGCGAACGAGAGGTACTCGTTCTGCAGCGCCTTGTACTTGGCAGTCGTCGCCGGGTCCATCTTCGGATGGAAGGTGACGATCCAGCGCCAGCGGCCGTCGCGTGAGAGGCGCTTCACCTCCTCGTACAGCGTCGCAGCCGCGCTCCACGATGGCGAGAAGGTGGAGTGATACAGGATCACCGGTGGCTGGCGCACCGCCGGCAGCGGGCCGCCGATCTCCTTCATGAAGGGATCGAGCTTGGGGAAGCCGGTCTCGGTCACCGTGAAGTGGCCGACACGATCGGCGATTTCCTTGAACTTGGCGGTGTCGCGCGGTCCGGTGGTGCAGTACAGGTCGAAGAAGCCGCGGACATAGACGTGCCGCGGCTTGCCGGCGTCGAAACCGTGGAACGTTTCCACTTTCACGCCGGGAAAGAAGTGCGGCACGGCGTTGCTGGAGGTGATCACCGCGATCGGTCGCCACGCACGCACCTCGGCCACGCTCAGCAGGCGCTCGCCTTCGACCAGGTCCTCGGCGCCGGGGCCGTCGAAGAACCATGCCGCCTCATCGCCGCGGGCGCGGATCGCGTCCTGCAGCGGACGCAGGATCGCCAGCGCGTAACGCTCGGAGCCGTACAGGAGGTAGTGCTTGCTTGGAGCCGGCTCGGACATGTCAGCGGTCTATCTGGTGGCGGGTCAGGACGGCGGCGGCGCGCGCCACCGATTCCGGATTGTTGACCATCTCGTAATAACGCATGCGCTTGTACAGCGCGTAGCTGGCCGCGGTCTGCGCGATCATGAAGCCGCGCCAGCCATCCATGAAGGCCAGCCGGAATACATAGTCCTTGAGGAAGGCCAGCGCGAACACGAACGGCGCCTGCCACATCCGCACCGGTTTGCCCTTGTCCAGCCAGTCGCGGCACTTCAATTCGGAGTAGCGCAGCACTTTCAGCTGCTTGTGCGGCAGGGTCGGGTTGTTGTTGTGGTTGAACGCCGCGCGCAGCGTCGGCGCGGGGCCGTCGAAGCGCAGCGATTCGTGTACCCGCGCGTCGCTCCAGCGCGCCCGCTGACGGTGGTACAACCGCGCCATCCGTTCGCCTACGGCCGGACGGTACCAGCGCATGGGAGCGCCCATATAGATCGAGCTGCGGCGCAGATACGCCGCCGGCGCGTCGCCGGCCATCAGCTGCGGCAGGCGTTGCTCGAGTTCCGCGGCGAGTTCCGGGCTGAGGTATTCGTCCGCATCCAGCACCAGGATCCAGTCGTGCGTGCATTGCGTGGTGGCGAAATTGCGTTGCGGGCCGAAGCCGAGCCAGTCCTGCCGCACCACGCGTGCGCCATGCGCCCGTGCGATCGCCACCGTATCGTCATCGCTGCCGCTGTCGACCACCAGCTTCTCGGCCGCGAACGGCACGCTGTCCAGGCAACGCGCGATGTTGTCGGCTTCGTTGTGGGTGATGATGGCGAGGGTCAGCGGAAACGTGGGCATGCGAGGATTCTAGCCGAAGCCTGCGTTTCGCCTCGCCGCCGCGGTTCGATCGTCCATGGCCGGGAACGATCCCCGCGTTCGGTCGGGCGAATCGCATCTTCGCCCCCGATCCATGACAATATTCACTTGCGGCGACGAAATATGGCAGCTGAGCCGGCGTCGCACATTCCCTGCAAGCGCACCGAATGGCAACTCATGAAACGAATCCTTGTTACCGGCGGTGCCGGCTTTCTCGGCTCGCACCTGTGTGACCGTCTGCTTCACGATGGGCACGACGTGCTATGCGTGGACAATTTCTTTACCGGCAGCAAGCGCAATGTGGCGCATCTGCTCACCCACCCGTATTTCGAACTGATGCGGCATGACGTCACTTTCCCGCTGTATGTGGAAGTGGAGCGCATCTTCAACCTGGCCTGCCCGGCCTCGCCCGTGCATTACCAGCACGATCCGGTGCAGACTACCAAGACCAGCGTGCATGGCGCGATCAACATGCTGGGGCTGGCAAAACGCGTCAAGGCGCGCATCCTGCAGGCTTCCACCAGCGAGGTCTACGGCGATCCGGAAGTGCATCCGCAGGTCGAGGGCTACTGGGGCAAGGTCAATCCAATCGGCATCCGCAGCTGTTACGACGAAGGCAAGCGCTGCGCCGAGACGCTGTTCTTCGATTACTACCGCCAGCATGCGCTGGACATAAAAGTGGTGCGCATCTTCAACACCTATGGCCCGCGCATGCACCCGAACGACGGCCGGGTGGTGAGCAACTTCATCGTGCAGGCGCTCAGGGGCGAGGACATCACCATCTACGGCGACGGCAGCCAGACCCGCAGCTTCTGCTATGTCGATGACCTGATCGACGCCATGATGCGGATGATGGAGTCCGAACGCGATTTCACCGGCCCGGTGAACATCGGCAACCCGGTCGAGCACACCATGCTGGAACTGGCCGAGAAAGTGATCGCCCTGGTGGGCGGCCGCTCGAAACTGATCTACAAGCCGTTGCCCGATGATGATCCGCGGCAGCGCCAGCCGGACATCGGGCTGGCCGGAAGCAAGCTGGGCTGGCAGCCCAAGGTGGCGCTCGAAGACGGCCTCAAGGAGACCATCGGCTACTTCCGCCGGCTCCTGCAAGAGGATACGGCAGCATGACCAGCTTCGCGGTCGTCATCACCAGCTACAACTATCGCGGCTTCGTGGCCGCGGCGATCGATGGTGCACTGGCGCAGACACGTCCGGCTGCGCAGATCATCGTGGTGGATGATGGCTCCACCGACGGTTCTTCCGACTATCTGCGCGAGCGCTACGGCAGCGATTCGCGGATAACCCTGCGGTGCGGCGAGAACGGCGGGCAGCTGGTGGCATTCCAGCGCGGCGTGGCCGAGGTGCAGGCCGACGTGATCTGCTTCCTCGATGCCGATGACCGCTGGGAGCCGGACTATCTGGCGCGCATCGGCGAGATTTACGACAGCCGCCGTGACATCGATTTCGTGTTTTCCGACATGCAGCTGTTCGGCGACGAGGAGCGCTGGATGGGTTATGCCGACCGTTCGCTGGATCTTGGCTACACCGCGATCAGCACCTACATGCTGATGCACTGGTACGGCGCTCCGACCTCGGCGCTGTCGCTGCGCGCACCGTGGGCGCGACGCATTCTGGACCTCCCGGAAGACATCAGCCGCAATTGGCGGTTGTCCGCCGACAACTGCCTGGTCTATGGAGCGAGCGTGCTGGGCGCGCGAAAATACTATCTGCGTACCGGTGCGGTGCGTTATCGCATTCATGGCAACAATGGCTGGTGGGGCAAGCAGACGCCAAGCAATCAGTACCTCAACCGGTTTCGTTCGCGCTGCCTGATCGAGATCTACGCGAGACGGATCGGATTGGACGAGCGCTGTGTGGAGAGCGCCAAGCACGAGTTGCGCACCAAGCCGGATCCGAGCTGGCGCGAGGCCAAGCGTTACGCCGGCCTGGCGCGGCTTCGCCGCGGCTCGTGGCTGAGCAATCTGGAACGTGCGGCGTCCATTCTGTGGCCGGCGTTCAAACGCCGCCATCAGGCGCCGAAAGAACTGCGGGACATGGGTTGAGCGGGGCGTCGCGATGCGTATCAGCGTTGCCGTGATCACCTACAACTGGCCCGATGCACTGGAGCTGGTGCTGATGGCGCTGGCCGCCCAGAGCGAATTGCCGCACGAAGTGATCGTCACCGACGATGGTTCGCAGCCGGCCACGCGCGAACTGCTGGAACGCTTGGCCCGCGACTATCCGGCGCGCCTGGTACATCTGTGGCAGCCGGACGATGGCGCGCGCATGAGCCGCGCGCGCAACCGCGCCATTGCGGCCGCGCAAGGCGATTACATCGTCCTGCTCGATGGCGACATGGTGGCCGAGCGGCATTTCATCGCCGACCATCGCAGGTTCGCGCGTCGCGGCTGTTTCGTGCAGGGCTCGCGCGTGCTGACCGATGCCGAGTTGACTCGCCGCATGCTGGAACATCGCCTGACCATGCCGGGCTTCTTCAGCCGGGGCGTCGAGCGCCGCCGCCACACATTGCATCTGCCCATGCTGGCGCGCTGGTATGCCAGGCCAAGCACCAAGCGGCGTGGCATCAAGAGCTGCAACATGGCGTTCTGGCGCGACGATTTGCTGCGCGTCAACGGATTCAACGAGGCGATGACCGGCTGGGGCCGCGAGGACACCGAGCTCGCCGTGCGTGCGTTCCACGCCGGACTGCTGCGGCGCGACGTGCGCTTCAGCGCTCTGGCAACCCATCTTTACCACCGCACTCGCAAGCACCTCGTCGACAACCCGAATGATCGGGTGGTGATGGACACTATTGTTCGACGACTGACTCGCTGCGAGCTTGGACTTGATCGGCACTTCGCCGAATTTTCGATGCCGCCGCCCGACCTTCGCCCGGTTCCTGATAGCGGCGGTTGAGCGACGGCCGGGTCGCTGGCGACATAGGTTCCGCGTCAGGGGCGATCACCGGGCGCAATGCCCGTGCACGAGCCGGGAGAGTCCGCGGTTGCCTCGGAAGCCGCGCGAGCGCCGATGAAACGGCGGAAGCACCCCATGCCGTCCATTTGATGAAATGCCGGCGCCGCAACGCCAGGCCATAGATCAGGGCCAGAGGCAGGGCAGCCAGCATCAGTTTCAGAAGGTAACGCCATCCTGCGCCATCGCCCTGGTACCGGCGGATGGCGAGGTGGCGCGAGCGTGCGTAATGAAATGCCTTCATGAAGCTGATCCGGACGGAAGGCGCCGAAGACGCGCCGCCGACGTGCCATGCATTCGCAGCTGGCTCGAACAGACATTCAAAACCGGCCCTTCGCATGCGCAGGCAAAGGTCGTCGTCCTCGTAGAACAGGAAGAAACATTCGTCGAAGCCGCCGATGTGACGGAACGCTTCCGTGCGCAGCAGCAGGCAACAGCCGTTCAGCCAGTCGGCGCTACAGGTGGCATCCGCCACGCGATACGGCATGCGCGCGCTGAGATCGTAGAAGGCGCGGCGAAAACATTTCTGAGGCTTGCGATTTTCCCGCCAGCTTTGCGGTGCCACCATGCCTGCGGAGGGATAGCGCCGCAGCGTATCCATCAACGTGAGCAGGCCATCGGGCTTTATGTCGCAATCCGGGTTGAGCAACAGGGAGAGCGGGGTGCGGACCTCCGCCATGGCCTCGTTATTGGCCTTGCCGAAGCCGCCATTGTCAGGTCGCTCGATGATTCTGGCGCGGGGCAGAAGCCTGCGAACGGCCGAGACCGTACCGTCGTCGCTGCCATTGTCGATGATCAGGACATGCGGGAAGGGACGCAACGTGTCCGCGAGCGACTCGATGAGCGCCCGGCTCTTGTAGGTGACGCAGATGATGGTCACCTGCTCGATGGAGCTGCTGTCTATCACTCGGTCCTTGCCCTCACCTGCAGCGGTGATGTGCGTTGCCTGGCAAGCGGCATGCAGCCCAGCAACAGGATGAACAGATGGCGGTGTGAGAAGTCCGCCCACAGGCCATTGGCGAGTCCGGCTGTCAGATAGATCAGCAGGATGCAGGTGTAGATGTCCCGTGGAATCGGATCGAGACGTCGTATGTAGCGTGCCAGCGCGACCAACAACAGCAGATAAACCAGCAAGCCGACGGCACCTTGCTCGGCCAGGATCAGCAACATCTCCTGATGTGGATGACCCATCAGGAAAGCATCGAAATCCGGATGGCCCTCGATGGACCGGCGATACAAAGGTGCCCATTGGTGCAGTCCGTGACCGAATACCGGGGCTGTCGCGATAATGGGGAGGGTGCGCCGCCACAATTCGAGACGAATGCCGGTGGAGGTGGGTACCCGCTGATCGGCATAAAGTTGCACTTCGTGCACGATCGATACCACAAGCCGCTCCCGTACAGCTGGCGTAAACCATATGACGGCCGGGATGGCGACCATCAGGGAGCAGGCTGCTACGGTGTGGCGCAAGTTGAAGCGTCCCTTGGCGAGGATGCGCCAGGCCCAGTAGGCCAGCAGCGGAACAAGCGTCACATCCGCCGTGCGGCTTCCCAGCATCACCACGATATTGATCAGCGTCAGCAGTGCTACCGCCGAAAAGATTGCCTTCCGGCGCGTGGATGTCGCGTCAACGGCGACAGCCAGCGCCATGGATCCAAGGACAAGCAGCGCCAAGCCTTGCTGGGTGTACTCCTTGAATACCGTATTGCGCATGGCCGGCTCCGAGTGCTCCACCGCGCGCTGGGGAATCAGGCCCAGATCCATGCCGCAGGAAATCAGCAGGACCACGCCCATCGCCAGCGCAAAGGCAACCAGTGCGCGCCGTCGCCATAGCGGGGTCGTCAGCAATGAGCCCAGGACCAGCGGATACCAGCATACCCAGGTATATGAGCCTGTCAGGGGCAGCACCGACGTGTCGTACCAGGTATGCAAGGCGCTCAGCGTCAGCACCAGCCACCACAGCAAGGCGCCCAGGACGACGGGACGGCGCGCGGCTGCCGGCCAGCGTTGGCGAGCCTCGGCGCCCAGCAGCGAGAAAACGACACTCAGGATCAGCGCGACGTTGGTGGCCGGCTTGTTGAGCGGAACCACAAAAAGGCTGGCCACAGCGCACCATTGCCCTGCGGTAAGTGCCGCGCTGCGAACGCGGAGAAGACGCTGAGGTCGAGTGCTCATGGGCGGAAGTGTCACGTGCATTCCATGTACGGTGACTGAGATGCGGGCCCATTCCGGGCCAGCCTGGACGCCGCAAAGCGCACCGAGTCTACACCCTATCCATTGCCTCCGAGGTGACACATAACTCAGTTATCCGTGTCATCAGCCGCATTTTCAGCCAGGCTCGGAGTGCAGCCGGCAATGACCGCATCGGCCTTGAACAGCCACCATTCGCGGCGGTTGGCATGGCCTACATGGATGGCGCGATGGCGATCCACGCATTGCCCCATGGCATCGTCGAGGCTGAAGATCCAGCGGCGTGCCGGATCCTGCCGCTGCCATGCGATGGCCTCGGCGTATTGCTGCGGCCAGGGCTTGAGGAAGCCGAATTCGGTGACAGGTCCCTGCGCCATCAGCAGATTCTGTTCCTTCCATGCGAGCAGGCCGATGGTCGCATCCGGCCCGGCGATGGCGCGCGCGTGGAGCATCACGTTGCGTGCCGAGCGATCGCCGTTGAGCATTGGATAGCCCCATAGGCCATACAGGCCCCACAGCACGCCGCCAAACAACAGCCAGCCCAGCGGGGCACGGCGGACCCGCGTGAATGCGACCACGACGAGGCCCGCCGCGCCCGTGCTCAGCAGCACCCACCAGATTTGCGGATCCAGGCCTTGTTCGATCTTGCCGGCCCAGGCCGGATGCCGGTGGATGGCCAGCGCCGCCGCAACAGACATCGTGCCGGCCAGCAGCAAGGTCAGCGCAAACACGGCGAGGCGCACGCCACGCCGGCGCAGCAGGCCGGGCAGCAGCGGCGCCAGCGCCAGCGCCGCCATCGGCAAGGCCGGCAGGATGTAGACGTCGCGCTTGCCCGGGCTGAACGAGAAGAACAGCAACAGCAGCACGATCCAGCCCAGCGGCAACAGGAAGCGCGCGTCGCGCCGCTTCAGCCGCCGCCACCATGCCGGCAGCGCCCATGGCAGCAGCAGCGACAACGGCAACCAGTCGACCACGACGATGCCGAGGAAATAGAACGGGGAATGGATATGCCCGGGCGGGGTCGCGTAGCGGTGCACCGTCTGCCCGAACAAGATGTTCTGCACGTAGGCGGCATGCTGCGGATCGCCGTCGGCATGGGCGACCAGCAACATCGGCAGCAGCCAACCCAGGATCGGCAGCAGGAACAACGCCAGTCCGCCGGCCCAGCGCCAGCCGCCGTTCGGCAATGCCAGCGGCTGCCAGTGGTTGCGGCGTGCGACCACGTAGGGAATCAGCATCAGCAACGCCAGCACGCCTACGCCCTTGGTCGCCACGCCGACGCCGGCAAAAAAGCAGCCCGCGGCGAACCAGCGCCACGACGGCCCCAGCAGCAGATGACGCAGCAGCCCATAGTTGGCCAGGGTGATCCAGCCCAGCAGCAACGGGTCGATCTGCGCGTTGCGCATCTGGTAAGTGAAGTGGATGGTGAGCAGCAGCGTGGCTGCTGCCAGCAGCGCGCTGCGGTGGTTCCACAACCGCCGCGCCAGATCGTAGACCAGCGCAAGTACCGTCAGCGCCGCCGCCAGCGACGGCAGCAGGAACGCCACCCGCCACTGGCCGGTGATCATGTACGCCAGCGCCTGCAACCACATGAAGACCGGGGGCTTGTCCGGGTACAGCTCGTGGCCACGGTGCGGGAACAGCCATTGGCCGTGCTCGACCATCAGCCGCGCGACCAGGGCGAAGCGCGGCTCGTCGGACGGCCACGGATCGCGCAGGCCGATGCCAAGACCAAGCAGCAGCAGGGCGAACACGCCGAACAGCAGCAGCTCCCAGCGAGCGTCGCGCAACCATAGCGGGTGGGCATGGGACAAGGGCGTACAAGACTTCACAGGCGGGACGTTCCGTCAGCGGCGATCGATGATGACAAGCATAGCCGGGCAAACTGCTGCAGGGAGGCAGCGGGGTAGTTCGGCGGTTTCCGCGTTGGGTTCAGGGCTGTTTCTGCAGCACCGCGTAATACATGCCGTCGAGGTCACCGTCGCCAGGCAGGATCTGCCAACCCACCGACGCGGCGCGACCGACCGGCAGTGTGAATGCCACCGGCCGTGCATCGGGCTGGGCGGCCAGCAGTTCGCCGGCGATGGCCTCGTTCTCCATCCGCAGCACCGAGCAGGTGATGTAGACCAGGCGCCCGCCCGGCGCCAGCAGCGGCCATAGCGCGGACAGAATGCGCCGCTGCTGCGCGTGCATGGCGGCAACATCGCTTTCGCGTCGGTGCAACCGCACGTCCGGCCGGCGGCGCAACACGCCCGTGGCGGAGCACGGTGCATCGATCAGGATGCGGTCGAACGGCTGTCCCTTCCACCAGTTCTTCGGCGCGCCGGCGTCGCCGATCGCCAGCTTGGCGTTCAGCCGCAACCGCATCAGGTTCTGCCGGATGCGCTCGGCGCGCGGGGCATCCACTTCCAGTGCGGTCAGGTCGATGTCGGCGCGTTCGAGCAGGTGGCAGGCCTTGCCCCCGGGTGCGGCGCAGGCATCGAGTACACGCAGGCCATCCTCGAGCTCGGCCAGATCGGCGGCCACTTGCGCCGCGCCGTCCTGCACCGCGAACAATCCGTCTTCGAAGCCGGGCATGCGGGTGATGTCGGTGCTGTGCGGAAGCACCAGCGCGTCACGTAGCCACGGGTGCGCCGTCGCCGCATAACCGGTGGCCTGCAACTGCACTATCAGTGCCTCGCGCTCGCTGCGCCGACGATTGACGCGAAGCATCAGCGGCGGCTCGCGATTGTCCGCGGCCATGACCGCGTCGGCCTGTTCCGGCCAGTCGTTTTGCAGCGCCGTGGCCAGCCACGCCGGGTGCGCGTGGCGGGTCTGCGGCTTGGCATCGAGCTGGGTGATCAGGGTTTCGCGTTCGCGCTGCCAGCGGCGCAGCACGGCATTGACCAGCCCGGCCAGCTGCGGTCGCTGCAACGCACGCACCGCTTCGACGGTAGCGGCGACGGCGGCGTAATCCTGCAGTTCGAGGATTTCCAACTGCACCAGCCCCAGCACCAGCAGTGCATGGATCGCCGGATCCTTGTGGCGCAGGGACTTTTCCAGCAAGCCGTCGATGGCGGCATCGAAGCGCAGCCACCAGCGTGCGCCTTCGCTGAGCAAGGCCATCAGCAAGGCGCGGTCGCGCGGGTCGGCCAGCCGCGGTGCGTGACGCTCCATCACGTCGCGCAGCGAGGCGCCGCGCAAGGCGATTTCGGCCAGCCCCCTGGCCGCCAGCGCGCGGGTGTCGGCTTTCAGGGCCCCGGCTTTCATCGGGGCTGCCGCAGTTCGGGGCGGGCGTTGAGGTAGTCGATTGCGCCGATGCGCTTGCCACCGGCGCGCTGCAGGGCGGTAACCCGCAGGGCGCCGCGGCCGCAGGCGAGGTCGATGCCGCCGCGGCCGGCGGCCAGCACGCTGCCTGGCGTGGCGTGGTGGTCGAGTTCGATCGCCTGCGCGGCCCAGATCCGCAACGGCTCGCCGGCAATTTCGCCTTCGGCCACCGGCCACGGATCGAATGCGTGCACCTGCCGCTCCAGCTCGATGGCCGACTTGCCGAAGTCGAGTCTCGCCTCGGCCTTGTCCAGCTTGTGCGCGTAAGTGGTGCCCTCGGCCGGCTGTGGCGTGGCGGTGAGCGTTTCGCCGGCCAATGTGCGGCGCAGGCCATCGGCCAGCACCTCGGCCCCCAACTGGGACAGGCGGTCGTGCAGCGAGCCGCCGGTGTCCTCGCGGGCAATCGAGGTGCGTCGCTGCAGCAGCACCGGGCCGGTATCCAGGCCGGCTTCCATCTGCATCAGGTCGACGCCGCTTTCGCTGTCGCCGGCGAGGATCGCGCGCTGGATCGGCGCCGCGCCGCGCCAGCGGGGCAGCAGGCTGGCGTGCACGTTCCAGCAGGCTAGCCGCGGGATCGCCAGTACCTTGCGCGGCAGGATCAGCCCGTAGGCGACCACCACCAGCAGGTCGGGCCGGTACGCCGTCAGCGCCTGCTGCGCCTCGGTGGATTTCAGCGACTCCGGCTGCTCGACCGCCAGCCCGGCAGCCAGCGCTGCCTGCTTGACCGGACTGGGCGTGAGCTTGCGGCCGCGACCGGCGGGACGATCGGGCTGGGTGTAGACGGCGACCACCTCGGCACCGCTGGCGCGGCAAGCCTCCAGGCAGGGCACGGCGAACTCGGGGGTGCCGGCGAAAACCAGCCGCAGGCGTGGACTATTCAAGCACTCGCTGCCTGCTTGCGCTGCTTGTCCAGCCGCTTCAACAGCAGCGCGCGTTTCAGCGACGACAGGTAGTCGACGAACACCTTGCCCTCCAGGTGATCCATCTCATGCTGGATGCACACCGCCAGCGGGCCTTCGGCCTCGACCACGATCTCGTTGCCGTCGACGTCCTGCGCCTTCACCTTGACCTTCAAGGCGCGGGTGACATCGGCATACAGGCCGGGAAACGACAGGCAGCCTTCCTGATAGACCTGCGAACCTTCCTTCTCGAGGATCTGTGCATTGATCAGCGCCAGCGGATGCTTGCGGTCGTCGCTCATGTCGGCGACCAACACGCGCTGATGCACGTCGACCTGGGTCGCGGCGAGGCCGACGCCGTTGGCGGCGTACATGGTCTCGAACAAGTCGGCGACGAACTGCTTCAGTTTCGCGTCGAACACCCGTACCGGCCCGGCGCGGGTACGCAGGCGAGGGTCGGGGAACTCGAGTATGGGTAGTGCGGACATGGAATCACCTCGGCGCCGGAACTGCGGGCGATTTGGTAAAAAGCCACCCCCGGTGCGATCTAGAATGTGCCTCATTGTACGTCGGCAACCATCCGAGTGCAGACGATTTTTGCCAACTCGCGCCTGTTGCGCGTGTTAACCATTCGGTTACACTCGACCGAGCATCTGGGGAAGGGGGATTCCCGCCAATGATCAAGAAATTTATCGTGTTGCTGGCCGGCATGCTGGTCACCGTGGCCGTCTATGCTGCCGGCGTGCAACTGCGGGCCGATCATCCCGACAGCTACACCGTGCGCCGGGGCGATACCTTGTGGGACATCTCCGCCAAATTCCTGTCCAAGCCCTGGTTGTGGCCGGAGATCTGGCAGGCGAACCCGCAGGTGCGCAACCCTCACCTGATCTATCCCGGCGACGTGCTCAACCTGTCCTTCATCAACGGGCCGCACCTGCAGCTGCAGCCGCAGGTGCATCCCGAAGGCGAGCCGGTGTCGGCGATTCCGCTGTCCGAGCTGAAGATGTTCCTCAAGGACATGCGGGTGATGGATTCCAATGCGGTCAGCTCCGCCCCGTATGTGGTCGGTCTGGAAGAGGCCCGATTGCGCGGCGCGGTAGGCCAGAACATTTACGTGCGCGGCCTGCAGGGCGAGCCCGGTCAGCGCTGGGCGATCGTGCGGCCGACCCATGTATTCCGGGGCTTCAATCAGGGCGATGCGAGCAGCGCCGATCTGGTGAGCCACGATCTGGACAGCAATGCGGCGATGGTCAATGCGCCGTGGCGCGAGGATTCCCGCAATGATGGCCACTACGGCAAGGGCGATGATCTCGGTGTCGAAGTCAGCGTGATCGGCACCGCCGAGACGCTGCGCATGGGCGACCCGGCGACCTTGCTGCTGCTCGATGCGACGCGGGAAATCCGCAGCGGCGACCGCATCATGCCGATCGACGACAAGCCGTATGACGTCTCCTACTACCCCCACCCGCCGAAGTCGGTGGCGGCCAACGCCAAGGTGATCGGGTTTGCCGACGCGATGGACGCGGCCGGTTCGCGCCAGGTGGTAATGCTGTCGATCGGCGCCAGGGATGGAGTCGACAACGGCCAGACGTTCACGATGTACGAACCGGGCGAGAACATCCATGACGACGTTGCCAGCAACAGCTGGCGCCGCGGCGTGGGCGAGCGGGTCACTTTGCCGGACGAATACGTCGGCCACGTCATGGTATTCCGCACCTTCGACCGGGTCAGCTACGGCTTGATCATGGACGGCTTGCGGCCGGTGCACATCGGTGCCCGCCTGCGCGCGCCGGAATAACGCCGCCTTCTTGCCGTTATCGGCATCTGCCTACAGCACGGCGCGGCCACCACCGCGCCGTTTCTGTTTGCGCGGGCTTCGTAAACTGCACCACATGGACATGGACGACATGGATGACCTCCGCGCATGGCTGATCGCCCTGCGCACGCCGGGCCTCGGCCCCTGCGGTCTGCGCGAGCGGCTGGATGCTGGCGAAGGCGATATCGGTCGGGTCGTGGCACGGCTGCAGAATCGAGCCGCAGCGCTCGATGAGCCCGCGAGGGCGTGGCTGGCGCAGCCCGACGAGGAGCGGCTGGCGACCGATCTGGCCTGGCTGGCCGAGCCGGGCCATCGGTTGCTGCGCTGTACCGAAGCGGATTTTCCGCCGCAGCTGGAAAACATTCCCCAGCCGCCGGCGGCTTTGTTCGTGAGCGGCGACGCCAGTCGGTTGCTGTATTCGCAAGTCGCCATCGTGGGAGCGCGCAGCGCCAGCGCGGGCGGGCTGGCGCATGCCCGTGCGTTCGCCCACGCGCTGGCGCAGGCCGGCTTCGCCATTACCAGCGGCATGGCCGATGGCATCGACGGCGCGGCCCATGCGGCGGCCCTGGATGCGGGGGCGGCGACGCTGGCTGTGATCGGCACCGGACCGGATCGGGTGTATCCGCGCAAGCACCATGCGCTGGCCCGGCGAATCGCCGCGCACGGCGTGCTGGTCAGCGAGTTCCCACCTGGCACCCCCGCGCGTGCCGATCATTTTCCGCGGCGGAACCGTATCATTGCCGGCCTGTCGCTGGGCACGCTGGTGATCGAGGCCGGTTTGCGTTCCGGCTCGTTGATCACGGCGCGGCTGGCTGCCGAGCAGGGCCGCGAAGTGTTCGCGCTGCCCGGCTCCATCCACAATCCGCTGGCTCGCGGCTGCCATCGCCTGATCCGCGATGGCGCGCGGCTGGTAGAGAGTGCGGTGGAGATTATCGAGACATTGGCGCCGGCAGCGCGCATGCTTGGGCACGAACTGGCGGCCCGACTGCAGGCGGAAACCGGCGGCGAGGCGACTGGGCGGCCGGTTGCCAAGAGTGGCCCGAGGAGTGGCTCGAGGGGTGGCGCAAGCGATTCCGGCGATCATTCCAGCTCGGATGAAGATCCCGCTTATCGTCGGCTTTTGACCGAACTTGGTCATGAGCCGGCGACGTTGGACGAACTTGTCCAGCGTACGGGGTATTCAGCGGCCGCACTGGGCTCGATGTTGTTGATGCTGGAACTGGAAGCCAGGATCGAGAGTCTGCCGGGCAACCGCTACCAGCGATTGCCCGACGACGGTTGATCGGTGACGCTTGCACCGGTCTGGCGGGTTCAGGCTTGACAGCCGCGGGCGCGACATGGTTTCAACTATATATATATGTCCGGCACGGAAGCGCCGGTGGTTCACTCGCGGAAATCCAGCTTCATGGCAAAAAACCTGCTCATCGTCGAATCACCGGCCAAGGCCAAGACGATCAACAAATACCTGGGCAAGGACTTTCAGGTCCTCGCCTCCTATGGTCACGTGCGTGACCTGAAGCCGAAGGAGGGCGCGGTCGACACCGAGCATGGTTTCGCCATGGTCTACGAGATCATCGAGCGCAACGAGAAGCACGTCGACGCGATCGCCAAGGCAGCCAAGCTGGCCGACGACATCTATCTGGCGACCGACTTGGATCGCGAAGGCGAGGCGATCAGCTGGCACATCAGCGAGATCCTGAAGGAGCGCGGCCTGACCAAGGGCAAGCAGTTGCACCGCGTGGTGTTCTCCGAGATCACGCCGAAGGCGATCAAGGCGGCGGTGGCGTCGCCGCGCCAGCTGTCGCATGATCTGGTCGATGCGCAACAGGCCCGTCGCGCGCTGGATTATCTGGTCGGCTTCAACCTGTCGCCGGTGCTGTGGCGCAAGGTGCAGCGCGGCCTGTCTGCCGGCCGCGTGCAGTCGCCGGCGCTGCGCATGATCGTCGAGCGCGAGGATGAGATCGAGGCCTTCAAGGCCCGCGAATACTGGACCATCGAGGCCCAGCTGAAACATGCCGATGGCGATTTCACGGCGCGTCTGAGCAAGCTCAACGGCAAGAAGTTCGAGCAGTTCGACCTCACCAACGAAGCCGATGCGCTGGCCGCCCGCAACGCACTGAAGCAGGCCGCCCGCGGTCGTCTCACCGTCAGCGACGTCGGCTCGAAGGAGCGCAAGCGCCGCCCCGCGGCACCGTTCACCACCTCGACCCTGCAGCAGGAGGCCGCCCGCAAGCTCGGCTTCACCACCAGCCGCACGATGAAGGTGGCGCAGGGGTTGTATGAAGGTGTGGCGCTCGGCGACGAGGGCAATGTCGGCCTGATCACCTATATGCGTACCGACTCCACCATGCTGGGCGATGACGCGGTGGCCGAGCTGCGCCAGCTGATCGCCCGCGATTTCGGTGGCCATGCGTTGCCGGATGCGCCGCAGGTCTACAAGACCAAGTCGAAGAACGCGCAGGAAGCGCATGAGGCGATCCGCCCCACCTCGGCGATGTACACCCCAAAGACGATTGCCGCATTCCTCAACGACGACCAGCGCAAGCTGTATGAATTGATCTGGAAGCGCACCGTCGCCTGCCAGATGATCCACGCCACACTCAATACCGTTTCGGTGGAATTTGCGCTGCGCGACGTGGCCGGCGGCGACGCCTCGTTCCGCGCCAGCGGCACCACCGTGATCGATCCGGGCTTTCTTGCCGTGTACGAAGAGGGCCGCGACCAGAAGAGCGCCGAGGACGACGACGAGGGCCGCCGCCTGCCGCGACTGGCGGTGGGCGAGCAGGTGCCGCTGCACGAGATCGCCGCCGACCAGCATTTCACCGAGCCACCGCCGCGCTATTCCGAAGCCAGCCTGGTCAAGGCGCTGGAGGAACATGGCATCGGCCGTCCGTCGACCTACGCCAGCATCATCCAGGTGCTGCAGAATCGCGAATACGTCCTGCTCGACAACCGCCGCTTCAAGCCCAGCGACGTCGGCCGCGCCGTCAGCAAATTTCTCACCGCGCATTTCACCCGCTACGTCGATTACGACTTCACCGCGAAGATGGAAGACGAACTCGATGCGGTAAGCCGCGGCGAGGAAGCCTGGGTCCCGCTGATGGAACGTTTCTGGCTGCCGTTCAAACAACAGGTGGATGAGAAGACCGAGTCGGTCGATCGCAACGAAGCCACCGGCGCGCGCGAACTCGGCAGCGATCCGAAAACCGGCAAGCCGGTGTCGGTGCGGCTTGGCCGCTTCGGACCGTATGCCGCGATCGGCACCAAGGACGACGAGGACAAGCCGACTTTCGCCTCGCTGCGTCCCGGCCAGAGCATGCACACGATCACCCTGGCCGAGGCGCTGGAGCTTTTCAAGCTGCCGCGCCAGCTCGGCCAGGCGGAGAACGGCGACGAGGTCATGGTCGGCGTCGGCCGCTTCGGCCCGTTCGTGAAGCAAGGCAGCACCTATGCCTCGCTCAAGCCCGAGGACGATCCGTACACGATCGAGCTGCCGCGCGCCTTGCAGATCGTGGCCGAGAAACTCGAGATGCTGGCGAACCGGTTGATCCTCGACTTCGGCAACGGCGTGCAGGTACTCAACGGTCGCTACGGCGCGTACATCACCGATGGCGAGAAGAACGCGCGTATTCCGAAGGAGCAGGAGCCGAAGGAGCTGACCGAGCAGCAGTGTCTGGAGCTGCTCGCGGCCGCGCCGGTGCGCAAGGGCCGCTTCGGCAAGGCTACCAAGAAGACCGCCACCAAGAAGGTTGCCGCCAAGAAGGCGGCGCCGGCGGTGAAGAAGGCCGCCGTCAAGAAGGCCGCGACGAAGAAAAAATCCGCCACCAAGACCGCGACCAAGAAAACAGCCGCCAGGAAAGCGGCGACGAAGAAAGTCGCCGCAGAGAAAGTCGAGAGCTGAGTGCTGCGGCGCTTCACTCTCGCCGAGTCCGGTGCTGCCGCCGAGCTGCTGCGCGGTGGCGGCGTGCTGGCTTATCCGACCGAGGCCGTGTTCGGCCTCGGCTGCGATCCGCATGACCGCGTCGCGTTCGAGCGCCTGTTCGCTCTGAAGCAGCGTCCATCCACACAAGGCGTGTTGCTGATCGCGGCCGAGTTCGCCCAGGTCGAACGCTATATCGAGCTCGCCGTGGTGCCGCCCGGCGTCCTGCGGCAGGTGCGGGCGAGCTGGCCGGGCCCGCATACCTGGATCTTCCCGCGCTCGGCGGACGTGCCGTCATGGATCGCCGGCGCGCATGCCGGCATCGCGCTGCGGGTCACTGCGCACGAACCTGCCGCCGCGCTCTGTCGCGCGTTCGGTGGTGCGCTGGTATCGACCAGCGCGAACCCGCATGGCCAACCGCCGGCGCGCATGGCGCAGACCGTCGCGGATTATTTCGGGGACGCGCTGGACGGCCTGCTGGACGCTCCGCTGGGTGGCCGGAACCATCCCACCGTGATCCGTGATGCGTTGTCGGGCGCTATCATCCGCGCCTGAGCGGTCGAAGGGGACGCGCCGGAACCATGTCGGAACAGTGCGGTGCCAACCAGCGGCTCCGTGAAACGCTGCGTCGCGACAGTGCCGGCCATTCACGTCGGCGTCAATGGATCGGGGCGATGCTGTTCCTGCAGCACGACCAATCGAAGCATCCGGGAGAGTGCGGCTTGGCCATCGTTTACGACATCTACCAGCGCGAAGCGCCGCAACGGCTGCCGTTGCTGAGCGCTGCCGATCCCTCGCGGGTGCTGGTCCGGCGGCACGGCGAGGCGGTGACCGCCGCGCAGTTCCTGGTGCACGTGCACGCGGTAGCTGCAGGCCTACCCGCCGCGGCGGCCGCGGTGAACCTGTGCGAGGACCGCTACGCGTTCCTGGTGGCGTTCTGCGCGATCGTGCTGCGCGGACAGACCAATCTTTTGCCGTCGTCGCGCGCGCCACAGGCGGTGGATGAAGTGATGGCAGCACATCCCGGCTGCTACGCGCTAGGTGAGCAGGCGCTCGATCCGGCACCGCCGGGTTACCGGCTGATGCCGTCGCTGGATGTCGCATTGCCGCCCGAAACCAGTACGAGCCAGGGCGACACGAGCTGGCCGATGATTCCGGCCGAGCAAGTGGTGGCGATCGGCTACACCTCCGGCTCCACCGGCATGCCCAGCGCCAACGAAAAAACCTGGGGCAGCTTTCACGCCAGCAACGCCGGCAACCTGGGCATGCTGCAGGCGGCCGTCGGCGGGCATGTCGAGATCGTCGCCACGGTGCCGCCGCAGCACATGTACGGCATGGAGATGTCGGTCCTGCTGCCGCTGCTGGGCGAGATCAGCGTGCATGCCGGGCGGCCGTTCTTCCCGGCCGATGTGGCGGCGGCGCTGGCCGAGGTACCGCCACCGCGGCTGCTGGTGACCACACCGGTGCACCTGCGGGCACTGGTCGAGTCGGGCATCGCATTGCCGCCGGTTGCCGCGGTGGTTTCGGCCACCGCACCCTTGCAGCTCGAACTGGCCGCGGCCGCCGAGCGGTGCTTCGGCACCGTCGTGCTGGAGGTATTCGGCTCCACCGAAACCTGCGTGTTCGCCAGTCGCCGCCCCACCGTGGACGAGGACTGGTCGTTGTACGCCGACGTCGTCCTGCATCCGCAGCCCGACGGTACCGCCATCGAGGCGCCCCAGCTGGGCACACCGGTCACCCTGGCCGATATCGTCAGCCTGTCCGACGGCGGCCGTCGCTTCCGTCTGCGCGGCAGGCATGCCGACATGCTGGAGATCGCGGGCAAACGCGCCTCGCTGAGCGATCTCAGCCGGCGTCTGCTGGCGATCCCCGGCGTACAGGATGGCGTGGTGTTCCAGCTCGATGCCGCCGATGCACTTGGCGTGCACCGGATTGCGGCACTGGCGGTGGCGCCGGGACTGGACGAACACACAATCCTCGACGCGTTGCGCCGGGCCATCGATCCGCTGTTCCTGCCGCGTCCGCTGCGGCTGGTTTCCGCGTTGCCCCGCAACGAAACCGGCAAGCTGCCGCGCGCGGCGTTGCTGGAGCTGGTGCACCACCACGATTGAACCCCGCGCGGGCGATCCGTCGCAGCCGCTACAATGCACGACTGCGCGGTCGCGCATGAGTGGTTCTCGGAGTGCAGGCATGAAGGTTCTGGTTATCGGCAGCGGCGGTCGCGAACACGCGCTGGCGTGGAAGCTCGGGCAGTCGTCGCAGGTCGACGAGGTGATCGTGGCACCCGGCAATGCCGGTACCGCGCACGAGCCGGGTGTGCGCAATGCCGATGTCGCGATGGACGATCTCGATGGCCTGCTGCAACTGGCCAAGCGCGAGAAGATCGGGCTGACCGTGGTCGGTCCCGAAGTGCCGCTGGTGGCCGGCGTGGTCGACCGCTTTCGTGCCGCCGGCCTGCGCATCTTCGGGCCGCGCGCGATCGCGGCGCAGCTGGAAGGCTCCAAGGCGTTCGCCAAGGATTTCCTGCAGCGGCACAACATTCCCACCGCGTACTATGCCGTGTTCTCCGACCTGAATCCGGCGCTGGCCTATGTGCGTCAGCACGGTGCACCGATCGTGATCAAGGCCGACGGTCTCGCCGCGGGCAAGGGCGTGGTGGTCGCGCTGACCCTGGCCGATGCGGAGCAGGCGCTGCACGACATGCTCGGCGCACACAGCTTCGGCGATGCCTCGGCACGGGTGGTGATCGAGGAATTCCTGGACGGCGAAGAAGCCAGCTACATCGTGATGAGCGACGGCAGCCACGCGCTGCCGATGGCTTCGAGCCAGGATCACAAGCGCCGCGACGAGGGCGATCTGGGGCCGAACACCGGCGGCATGGGCGCGTATTCGCCGGCGCCGGTGGTCACCCCCGAAGTCGAACAGCGCATCCTGCGCGAAGTGATCGAGCCGACCTTGCGCGGCATGGCGGCCGAGGGTGCGCCGTTCATCGGCTTTCTGTACGCCGGCCTGATGATCGACAAGAGCGGCGCACCGAAGGTGATCGAATTCAACGTGCGTTTCGGCGATCCGGAAACCCAGCCGATCATGCTGCGCCTGAAGTCCGATCTGGTAGAACTGATCGATGCCGCACTCGATGGCCGGCTGGAGCATGCCAAGGCACGCTGGGACGTGCGCCCGGCGATCGGCGTGGTGATGGCGGCCGGCGGTTATCCGGGCCGGGTGCGTAGCGGCGACCTGATCGAGGGTCTCGATGCGCCGGTCGATAACGGAGCGGCCGCCGATGTCAAAGTGTTCCATGCGGGCACCCGTCTTGACGGCCAGGGCCGCGCGGTCACTGCCGGCGGGCGTGTGCTGACCGTGTGCGCGCTGGGCAAGGACATCGCCGCGGCCCGCGAACAGGCCTACGCTGTAGTCGGCCATATCCGCTACGAGGGCGCGTTCTGCCGGCGGGACATCGCGCATCGGGCTTTGCGGCGCCGCTGATTTGTGGCGATGCGGCGGCCGCCGCAATTTCCGGCCCGAAACGCGTACGCCTGCGCATGGTAGGCCATCAGCTGACTTGACTTTTCCGCGTCGGTATTTTTGGGCTATGCTTCGAGCTTCCCCCGCGTAGAGTCGTGGCGCCCTGGCGTCTGAACGGCCTCGTGCTTGTTTTCACGTTGATGAGGTTTTCCCATGCGCAAGACAGTTTTGTCGCTCATGTCGGTTGCAGCGCTGGCTCTGGCTGGTTGCAATAATGCCCCCACTCCGGCACAGCCGGCGGCTGCGGATGGTCCCGCGTCCGCAAATACGGCTGCCGCGGCCAATACGGCGGTCAGTGAGGTGAGCGGCACGATCTCGTTGCGCAGCGGTTCCGTGCAGCCGTCGCCCAACGCCAAGCTGGTGCTGAATCTGGTCGACGTGTCGTCGACCGCCGTGGGCTCCGCGCCCTTGGCGAGCAAGACTTCCCCGGCGGGCTCGTTTCCGCAGCCGTTCAAGCTCACTTTCAATCCGGCCGAAGTCAAGCCGAACGACTTGTATGTAATACAGGCCACGCTGACCGACGGCGACCGTCACTACACCATGCCGATCCAGGCGCCGGTGCTGGCCAAGGGCAGCAAGAATGACGGCGTGGCGATCGAGCTGGTGGCGGAACAGACCCCCGGCGAGAAGATCATGGACGCGTTCACTGCCGAGCAGAAGCAGTTGGGCGCCATGAAGGTCAGTCACGGCACCAAACTCGAAGCGAACGCCTCGCGCGGCTGGCAGCTGTTCCGCCAGGCTGGCCAGGTGCAGTTCATCCGCGAACTGGTCGATTACGGCGACAAGGGCTTCACCAGCACCGATTACGCCTACAAGGACGGCAAGCCGTGGGCGATCGTGCAGGAGACCAGGGCGAGCCGCGACGGGAAGCCGAGCGCGATCGACCGTGCCGGCTGGAGCGAAGACGGCACGCTGGTACTGAAGCAGCATCAGGTCGGCAGCGACGTGCAGACGCTGGACGACGATGCGGCGGCGAAACTGAAGCAGCAGGCCATGGAAATCCTCAGCCTGGCGACCGGCGGCAAGAACAAGTAGTCCGCCCGATCGTCCGCAGATGAAAAAGCCGCCGGTTTGCACCGGCGGCTTTTTTGTCGCTGCGAATCCCGCTCAGAGGTTGACGCGGAAGCCCATGTTGAAGCTGTTGTACTTCTGGCTGCTGTCGCCGAAGCGGCCGCTGTAGCCGATCCAGCTGGTCATGCTGGGCGTGAGCTGCGCGGACAGGCCAAGATTGGCGTTGCCCCAGCTCTTGTCGGGCGTGAAACCGGTCAGGGCGAACGTGCCGTTCATGCTGTTGAGACCGGCGCCGACTTCACGCGGATCGGCCTTGCTGTCATGGTTCCAGGCCAGTTCGGCGTACGGCGACATGGCCAGGTTGGCGACCTGCCAATGACCTTGCAGGCGCCAGCCCAGGGTGCCGATCAGCGCGTCGCGCTGTTGCCGGTCGAACCACATCGCGCTGCTGTCGTTGCCGTTTTCGCTATAGCCGTTGACCTTGGCGGTCTGCCATTCGAGATTGGCGAACGGTCCGGTGCGCAGGTTGCCGACATCGAACCACCAACCGCCGGTGAGGCCGGCGCCCAGATGCGAGCCGTCGGCCTTGCCGCTCTCGGTGCGGCGCATGCTGCCGAGGTCGATGCGGCGGTTGATGTTCTTGAAATTGGACTGGCCGAAATCCGCGTAACCGCCGACATAGGCGCCGCCGGCGTGATAAGTGAGGTAGCCCAGCCCGCTGATGTCCTGCAGCTTGTAGCCACCGCCGCCGGCAACATTCGCATTGCTCTGGCCGACTCCGAGCGCCATGCCGGCCGAGATATTGTCGGCGGCGTGGGCGTCCACGCCCACGGTGAAGTTGACGTTGTCGCTGCTGGTCTTCGGTGCGCCGTTGTTGGCGTCGAAGCGCTGCCGCGCGTAATCGATGTTGACGAACGTGCGGGTTTCGCCGCCATCGCTGTCCACCAGCATCTGGTTGCGGATGGCGCGGGTTTGCGCGGTGGCGGCCGACAACGCCGATTCGCCGAGCAGCGAAATCTGTTCCGGCGCCTGCAGGACGGACACTACGTACTGGCCGAGCAGCGCGTGCGCGGCGGTGGTGGGATGCACGCCGTCGGCAAACACATAGCTCTGATCCGTGCCGGGCGCATAGGTGTACGGCAGGCCCGAACCCTGCGGTCCGCACTGCACCGAGCTGGAGCCGGCGCCGCAAGCTGGCGTGGTGGCGTTGGTGAAACCGTAAGCGTGGGGATTGGCGATCACCTCGGACAGCAGGCCATAGGCGTTGATCGGGATGATGCCTTTGCCCAGTTGTCCCAGGCCGGCATTGAGCTGACCATTGAAGACCAGGCTGAGGCCGGTCAGCGATGCGGCGGCGGACGCGCCCTGCGCAGCGGCTTCCGGTGTCAGTCCGATGTTGGGCAGGTTGAAGACCAGAATGTTCTTCACTCCGGCGCCCTGCAGCTGGCCGATCAATTTGACCTCCTGCTGCGCGGCGGCGCCGATGGCCGCCTGCGCCTGAGCGGCTGTCATCAGGGAGGAGACGCCGGCGGCTGCCTGCACCTGCTGGGTCACCGCCGCCGTCACTTGCTGGGTGATCTGCGGAGTGAGCGCCTGGATCTGGGCAGCGGTATATCCCGCGCCCTGCAACTGAGCGATCTGCGTCGCGACGTTCTGATTGATCAGCTGCTGTGCCGTGGCGGCGGCACCAGCCGAGGTGGCGGCGTAGAAGATGTCGTTGGCGCCGCCCCAGATCGAGTACAGCGCGTTGCCATCGACCGCGCCGCCGGCGAGATAGGCGTTGACCTGACCGGTCAGGGTCGGCACCGCCGCTGGCGTGCCGGGCGAGTTGGTGAGTACCCCGGCACCGCCCCAGGCATAGTCGCTGCCTCCCGCCAGCGATGGGCTGAGCGCCAGGCCAAGCTTGCTGACCACGTTTTCGATCGCCACGTGGCCGGGATTGGTGGTGAAGCGAAGCGGCGGCTGGATGCCGGGTGCCGTGGCCAGCGAAATATTGCCGTTGTCGCTGAGGCTGTCGCCAAACACGATGACCTTGCTGAAGTCGGTGGCGGCAGCGGCGCTGCTGAACATCAACGTGGCGGCGATGGCGCCGGCGAGCTGGCGGGTGCGAAGCATGGATAACACTCCTGGGCCGGAATGGCCTTTGTTATATGAGCGTTACGTTAATGCACCCCATACGGAAGCGCATGCTGCATTGCAGCGCGCTTCCGCGAGGTTATTGCGTCAGCGTTTGGCGGCGCGCGCCAGCGCATCGGCGAAGGCGCTGTTGACCGGTGCCGGCGCGGGCTTCGGTGCACTGTTGCCGGGTCGTCCACCGTTGCGGCCGTCGCGTTTGCCGTCCGGATTGCCGCCACCGGCCGACGGCCGCCCACCGCGCGCCTGCCCGGGTTCGTCGTCGAGCCGCATGCTGAGGCCGATACGCTGGCGCGGCAGGTCGACCTCCATCACCTTGACCTTGACGATGTCGCCGGCCTTCACCGCGTCGCGCGGATCCTTGACGAACGTATGCGACAGCGCGGAGACGTGCACCAGGCCATCCTGATGCACGCCGATGTCGACGAACGCGCCGAAGGCGGCGACGTTGGTGACGCGGCCTTCCAGGATCATGCCGGGCCTGAGATCCTTCACGTCCTCGACGCCCTCGGCAAAACTCGGCGCCACGAATTCCGGGCGCGGATCGCGGCCGGGTTTCTCAAGTTCCTTCAGGATGTCGCGCACGGTCGGCACGCCGAACTTTTCATCGGTGAACTGTTCGGGCTTGAGGCCGCGCAGGAAGCCGCTGTCGCCGATGATGTTGCGCACCTCGCGGCCGCACTGCGCGATGATCCGTTCGACCACCGGATACGCTTCCGGGTGGACCGAGCTGGCATCCAGCGGGTTGTCGCCGCCGGATACGCGCAGAAAGCCGGCGCACTGCTCGAATGCCTTGTCGCCGAGCCGCGGCACTTTCAGCAACGTCTTGCGGTTGGGGAACGGGCCGTGCGCATCGCGGTGCTTCACCACGTTCTCGGCGACGCTGGCGCTGAGACCGGCCACGCGCGCCAGCAGTGCGGCGGAGGCGGTGTTCACGTCGACGCCGACCGCATTGACACAGTCCTCGACCCGCGCATCCAGCGCACGCGCCAGCTTGATCTGGTTGACGTCGTGCTGGTACTGGCCCACGCCGATCGCCTTCGGCTCGATCTTCACCAGTTCGGCCAGCGGATCCTGCAGTCGGCGCGCGATCGAAATCGCGCCACGCAAGGTCACATCCAGCTCGGGAAATTCCTTCGCCGCCAGCTCGGACGCCGAGTAGATCGACGCGCCGGCTTCGCTGACCACCACTTTCGACAGATGGCCGTCGGGAAGCTTCTTGATCAGCTCGCCGGCCAGCTTGTCGGTTTCGCGCGAGGCGGTGCCGTTGCCGATCGCGATCAGGTCAACGCCGTGCTGCTTGCACAGTTTCCCCAGTTGCACCAGCGATTCATTCCATTGCCGGCGTGGCTCGTGCGGATAGATCACGTCGGTGGCGAGCAGCTTGCCGGTAGCATCGACCACGGCGACTTTGACGCCGGTGCGGATGCCCGGATCGAGTCCCATCACCGTCTTCGCACCGGCCGGCGCGGCCAGCATCAAGTCCTTCAGGTTGTCGCCGAACACGCGGATCGCCTCGTCCTCGGCGCCTTCGCGCACGCGGCCGAACAGGTCCAGGGTGAGATGCAGATGCAGCTTCACGCGCCAGGTCAGCCGCACGGTTTCGCGCAGCCACGCGTCGGCGGCGCGGCCGCGGTTGTGGATGTTGGCATGGGCGGCGACGCGGCCTTCGCCTTCGGTGTGGCCTTGCTCGCTGTCGGCAGCCGGGGCCAGTTCAAGCTCGATCACGCCCTCGTTGCGCGCGCGCATCAGCGCCAGCAGCCGGTGCGAGGGAATCCTGCCGATCGGTTCGACGTGGTCGAAGTAGTCGCGGAATTTCGCGCCCTCGTTCTCCTTGCCTTCGACCAGTTTGGCGCGGATCTGTCCCTGCGCCCACAGCCAGTCGCGCAGCTCGCCGACCAGATGCGCGTCCTCGGCGATCGACTCCATCAGGATCGCGCGAGCGCCATCCAGCGCGGCACGTACGTCGGCCACGCCTTTCTCCGCGTCGACGAAGGATTCGGCGAATGCTTCCGGCGACAGCGCGGGATCGTCGCGCAGGCCCAACGCCAGCGGCTCGAGCCCGGCTTCGCGGGCGATCTGCGCCTTGGTACGGCGCTTCGGCTTGAACGGCAGGTACAAGTCTTCCAGCCGTGCCTTGGTGTCGGCGGCGAGCAGTTCGCTTTTCAGCGCATCGCCGAGCTTGCCCTGTTCCTCCACGCTGGCGAGGATCGCCGCGCGGCGATCTTCCAGTTCGCGCAGATAGTGCAGCCGCTCTTCCAGCAGGCGCAGCTGGGTGTCGTCCAGGCCGCCGGTGACTTCCTTGCGGTAGCGCGCGATGAACGGCACGGTGGCGCCGCCATCGAGCAGATCCACGGCTGCCCGCACCTGTTCGGTTCTGGCGGCGATATCGTTGGCGATGCGTTGTTCGATGCTGAGCATGGGTTGCGGTCGGTTCCTGGAATGGCGTGATGTGCCGGAGAGAGAGATCAAGCCGGCGATGATACCAAGCAGCCCTGCCGCACCGGCAGCAGCGGCGCGGAAAACAAACACGGCGTCGCGGCCCGGCCGCGACGCCGTGCGGGAAAACTTTCGCTCAGGCGCTGAACGATTTGCTGTTGTCGGACGAGGTCCGGTCCGCCCTGAATTCGCTGGCGCGGCCGTTCAGCACCAAGGTGCCGCAGACCATGTCGTGCAAGGCCTGCTTGCGTTCTGTCCAGGCGACCATCAGGAAGCCGATGAACAGGATCATGCTGCTGAGGAATTTGGCGGGATAACGGCCCAGTGCGCGCAGGAAGCTGATCCGCCCGCCTTGCAGGTCGGTGACCCGAATGCCCAGCGCCAGTTTGCCCAGGGTGCCTTGCCAGGCCGAGCTCTCGCAGAGAGCGAAATACAACCAGGCTATGACGCTGGTGATCGCTATCGTCGTCCCCATCATCGAATAGAACTGTCCGTACGCGGCCATCATGGCGTGCGGGTCGCCGGGTGCGGCCAGCATCGTCTTCCGCATCGCCTCTTCGGCTGCGTCGCTGCCCATGGCCTTCATGATGAGCGTGTTCGGGATGTACAAGATGATGGCGTCGAGAATGTAGGCTGCCACGCGTTTCCAGAAGCCGGCATAGTCCTCCAGCGCGGGCGCCGTGGTTTGCGGCAGCGGCATCAACGGTGCCGCGGGTGCGGTGTAGGGATTGCCCGGCGGCACGTTGCGCGACATCTCGTCGGGGAACAGCACCGACAGCGGCTGCCAGTCGGCCAGGCCCTCGTACCAGGCCAGATCCTTCGGGCTGACCTGGCCCGTGCGCAGCCATTGGCGCACATCGTCTTCCTTGTACGGGCCATGTCGTTCGCCGTCGCGACCGATCCAGATTTCCATTGCACACTCCCCATGCTGGTCGAAGTGGGCATGATGCCATGAGTGGGGCGCCGAGCGGATCTGCGGCAGTCACGCGGCGTCGCGGCGCTTCAGGTGCACCAGCAGCAGCGAGATCGCCGCGGGTGTGACGCCGCTGACGCGCGCCGCCTGGCCGAGCGTGGCCGGCAGCGTGCGTTTCAGCTTGAGCAGCACTTCGGCGGACAATCCACGCACTTTGTCGTAGTCGAAGCCGGCGGGAATCGCAGTGTGCTCATGCCGGCGCTGGCGCTCGATTTCCTCGCGCTGGCGCTCGAGGTAGCCGGCGTACTTGACCTGCACTTCGACCTGCGCGGCGACGTCGTCGCGTGCCACCGGCGGTCCCAGTCCGGCCACCGAGGTGAGTTGCGCATAATCGAGTTCGGGCCGGCGCAGCAGATCCATCGCATTCGTCTCGCGGCTGACGGTAATGCCGAGTTGGCGCTCGACCGCGGCACCCAGCACGTTGCCCGGTGTAGCCCACAATCCACCCAGGCGTTGCAGCTCGCGTTCGACCGCCTCGCGCTTGGCGCGCAACGCGTCGTAGCGCGCCTGCGGCACCACGCCCAAGGCATGGCCGGTCTCGCTGAGGCGCAGGTCGGCGTTGTCCTCGCGCAAATGCAACCGGTATTCGGCACGCGAGGTGAACATGCGGTACGGCTCTATCGTGCCGTTGCTGGTGAGGTCGTCGATCAGCACGCCGATGTACGCCTCGTCGCGGCGCGGATACCACGGCGCCTTGCCCTGCGCCGCGAGCGCGGCGTTGAGGCCGGCGACCAGGCCTTGTGCGGCGGCCTCCTCGTAGCCGGTGGTGCCGTTGATCTGGCCGGCGAAATACAAGCCGGGAATCGCCTTGGTTTCCAGCCACGGCTGCAGGCCGCGCGGATCGAAATAGTCGTATTCGATCGCGTAGCCGGGACGGGTTATGTGTGCCTTCCCGAATCCCTTGATCGAGTGCACCAAGGCCAGTTGCACGTCGTACGGCAACGAGGTGGAAATGCCGTTCGGGTAGACCTCGAATGTGTCGAGGCCCTCCGGCTCGATGAAGATCTGGTGCGACGACTTGTCGGCGAAGCGCACCACCTTGTCCTCGATCGACGGGCAGTAGCGCGGCCCGACGCCTTCGATCTGCCCGGTGTACAGCGGCGAACGGTCCAGTGCGCCGCGGATCAGTTCATGCGTCTGCTCGGAAGTGTGGGTGATCCAGCAACTGACCTGGCGCGGATGTTCGTCGCGCGTACCGAGGTAGGAGAACACCGGCGCCGGATCGTCGCCAGGCTGCTCCTCGAGGCCGCGGAAGTCGATGCTGCGCAGGTCGATGCGTGGCGGCGTGCCGGTCTTCAGGCGGTCGGCGGCAACCGGCAGCTCGCGCAGCTTCTGCGCCAACGCGCTGGCCGGCGGATCGCCGGCACGACCCCCGGCGTATTGTGCCTGGCCGATGTGGATCTTGCCGGCGAGGAAGGTGCCGGCGGTGAGCACCACCGCATTGGCGCCGAACGACAAGCCCATCTGCGTGACCACGCCGGTGACGCGGCCGTGCTCGATGATCAGGTCGTCCACCGCCTGCTGGAACAGCTGCAGGTTCGGCTCGGTCTCGACGATACAGCGGATCGCCGCCTTGTACAGCGCGCGATCGGCCTGACAGCGGGTGGCGCGCACGGCCGGCCCCTTCGACGCGTTCAACGTGCGCCACTGGATGCCGGCTCGGTCGGCCGCATGCGCCATCGCGCCGCCCAGCGCGTCGATCTCCTTGACCAGGTGGCCTTTGCCGATGCCGCCGATCGCCGGGTTGCAACTCATCTGGCCGATCGTCTCGATGTTGTGGCTGAGCAGCAACGTGCGCGCACCGGCGCGCGCGGCCGCCAGCGCGGCCTCGGTACCGGCATGGCCGCCGCCGATCACGATGACGTCGTACAGAGTGGGGTGGCGCATCGAACTGCCCTGAGCACGCAAAAAGTGACGAAACGGGGCGCTATGGTAACGCCGTCGACCTCATGCCAGCGGGCCGGCCGGACTGGCATGTTTCCTGCTTCACTCCGACAGCACTTTCACGGGCAGACGCTGCGCGACTACGCGCGCCGAGATCGGACGGACAGGGGTTCGATCGCGTACCAGGAAAGGAAGCAAGACGGCACCTCTCGGGGTGCCGTCGCCTTTTGTGGAGTCCGCAGACTTCGCAAAGGCCTAAATGACAAGGCCCCGCAGCTTTGCAGCTGCGGGGCCTTGTGCTGATAGATCTGACGCCCGGCGGTCTCAGGAACAGGGGGAATCCAGGATGACCGTATTGCCGGACGCCAGAAACCGGTAATCGCTGGCGTCAAACTCGGGGCGATGTTCGCCGCAAACGTGTGAACAAAGAGTGACTGAAAAGGAAATTTGTGTCGGGCCTGGGCAGCAGATGACGCATTGCGTCAGTGCTGTGATGGCCACCCTGAATCGACCGCGACGCCCATCACATATTGGCACGGCGGTTGCAACGTTCACGGCAAACCACGATGAAGGGGTATGTCATGGACATGAGCTTCGATTTCCAGCCGGTTTATCCGCACCATGATCTGTTGATCGAGCTGGGTCAGGTCGAGATGGCGATCGACGGCTTGAGCGAGCGCGAGGACAACGAGCGCGGCGCACTGCAGCCCGACCTGGAATCGCGCATGCAGAGCCTGCTCGAAGCGCTCGATCACCTGTCCGTCTGAGCGAAACATCCGTCTCGGCCCACGTAGCGTGCAGCGAGGGGGCATGCCACCACGCGCGGCAGGATGAGGCAACGAGATGTTCCGCGGCGTCGGCGGCGTCGGCGCCTATCAATGATTCAGCACGCTGCCGATGATTTCGGTCAGGTTGCGCGACAGCCCGTCGTGCCGGGCCAGTTCCACGATCGCCGCACGCGCCGCCTCGCGGCGTAACGGCTCCAGCCGCTGCCAGCCGTTGAATGCCGTGGCCAGCCGCGCCGCCACCTGCGGATTCAACGTGTCCAGCTTCGTCAGCCGTTCGGCCAGCAACCGGTAGCCGGCACCGTCGATCCGATGGAATCCGCTCGGGTTGCCGCGCACGAACGCGCCCAGCAAGGCCTGCACCCGGTTCGGATTCTTCAGCGTGAACGCGGCGTCGCGCTCCAGCAGCAGTACACGCTCCAGCGCAGGCTCGCCCGGCAGCTGCGCCTGCACCGCAAACCATTTGTCCAGCGCCAGCGCGTTGTCGGCGTAGCGTTCGCGATAATCGAGCAGCGCCGCTGAAGCCTGTGTGGCATTGCCGCGTACCAGCACGGTCAGTGCAGCCAGCCGGTCGGTCATCCCAGGCGCACTCCGGTACTGGGCGGCGGCCAGCCGACAGGCTTCCGGGCTGTCGAGCAGATACAGCAATTCCAGCGCGCGGCGTTTGAGGCGGCGGCGCGCCTGGCTGAGCGCATCCAGCTCGATGCTGGTATGCGCGGCCAGCGCCTGGTAACGCCGGTGCAAGGCATCGGCGCCCAGCCGTTCGGCCAGTCGCTGCTGCAGGTCCTGGCGCAATTGATGGATGCGTTGCGGATCGATCGCCGTTTCGCGTTCGGCCAGTTCTACTTCGCCCGGCGGGGTCAGCAGGTCGGCCAGCAACGCATCGTCGATAGAAGGGTTGTCGAACAGCGACGCCAGCGCTTCGCACCAGGCATGCAAGGCGTCGGCCGAGGTGTCGTCACGCAGGTTCTCGTAGGCGCGCGCGGCCAGCTGCTGGCCGGCCTCCCAGCGATTGAAGCCGTCGACGTCATGGGCCAACAGCAAGGCCAGCTCGTCCGGCGTGTATTCGCACTCCAGGATCACCGGGGCGGAAAAACCACGCAGCAGGGACGGCACCGGTGCGGTGACGACGTCGGTGAAGACGAAATCCTGTTCGGCCTGGGTCAGCGCCACGACGAGTTCATTAGGGCTCTTGGATGTCTGGCCGTCCAGATGCAGAGGAAGCATGTCGCCATGATGCGTGAACAGCGCCAGCTTGACCGGGATCGGCAGCGGCGGCCGGGACTCCGGTCCTGCAACGTGCTGGGCCAGCGTCAGCGTGTACTCATGCCGGGCGGCATCGTGGCGGCCGCGGGCGCTCAGCCGCGGCGTGCCGGCCTGGCCGTACCAGGCCAGGTAGGGAGTGAGGTCGGTGCCATTGGCGTCGCCCAGTGCGGCGAGGAAATTTTCCAGCGTGGCGGCGCGGCCGTCGTTGCGTTCGAAATAGCGATCCATGCCGCGGCGGAAACCGTTCTTGCCCAGCGCACCGGCCAGCATGCGCACCAGCTCGGCGCCTTTCTCGTACACGGTGGCGGTGTAGAAGTTGTTGATCTCGCTGTACTGGGCCGGACGCACCGGATGCGCCAGCGGGCCGGCGTCCTCGGGAAACTGCGCGCGGCGCAGCAGCGAGACGTCCTCGATGCGTTTCAGCGGCGCGGAGTTCATGTCGGCCGAGAAGCTCTGCTCGCGGAACACCGTGAGACCTTCCTTCAATGACAGCTGGAACCAGTCGCGGCAGGTGACCCGGTTGCCGCTCCAGTTGTGGAAATACTCGTGCGCGACTACCGCCTCGACATGCCGGTATTCGTCGTCGGTGGTCGAGTCCGGGTCGGCCAGCAGGCACTTTGCGTTGAAGATGTTGAGGCCCTTGTTCTCCATCGCGCCCATGTTGAAGTCGTGGGTGGCGACGACGTGGAACACGTCCAGGTCGTAGTTGCGCCCGTACGCCTGCTCATCCCAGCGCATCGAGCGCTCCAGCGCATCCATCGCGTAGTGGCAGCGGTCGATCGCGTCGGCTTCCGCCCAGATCTTCAGCTGCACGGCGCGGCCTTCGGCGGTGACATAGTCGCGTTCGATCTTTTCCAGCCTGCCGGCAACCAGCGCGAACAGATAGCTCGGCTTCGGGTGCGGATCGACGAAGCGCGCCCAGTGCCGGCCGCCTTCCAGTTCGCCGCTGCCGTCGGGATTGCCGCCGGCCAGCAGCACCGGGAAGCGCGCACGGTCGGCGCGCAAGGTGACGCTGTAGCGAGACTGCACATCGGGCCGGTCGGTGAAGAAGGTGATGTGGCGGAAGCCCTCGGCCTCGCATTGGGTCAGCAGGAAGCCGGCTTCGCGCGAGCCGGACAGATACAAGCCTTCCAGCGCGGTGTTCGCCGCCGGACGCAGCCGCACGCGGGTTTCCAGCACGCTGCCGTCACGGGCGCCATCCACTTCCAGCCCATTGCCGGCATAGCGATACGCGGTGGCGGGCAACTGGCGACCGTCGAGAGCGATCGACAGCAGCTGCAGGTTCTCGCCGTCCAGCCGCAGAGGCGCGTTCTGCGATGGATCGCGACGCAGCAGCAGGCGTGCCGACAATTCACTGGCATCGATGCCGAGATCGAAATCCAGCTCGACTGTCTCCACGCGCCAGGCGGGCGCGCGGTAATCACTGAGGCGTATCAATGCGGTGGATTGCTCTGGAAGTGCATGCATGGCGAAACGATAACGATGGGGGCTGGGGATTGATCAGGTTAACATGGGGTGCTTTCAACAGCAGGAGAACTCCATGGTGGCATCGAGCGCGGCGCGCTACGGCGCGGAACGGGCCCAACTGGGCGACCAGGCCATCGTGGTGCTGACCAACAGCACCGACCACCGACGCGTGCGCATTGCCCTGCACGGCGCGGCGCTGCTCAGTTTCGAGGTGCCGTTCGAGGGAGGCATGCACGACCTCGCCGACGGTTATCGCGATGCGGCCGAGATCGTCGCCGGTCAGGGTTCCCGCTACGCGATCATGGCGCCGTTTGCCGGCCGCATCGCCGACGCGCGCTACACCTTCGATGGCCGGCCGGAAGATCTGCAGCCCGGCGTCGTCGGCGCCACGCGGGGGTGCCGGCATGGCTTCCTGCGCAACGTGGATTTCGACATCGACACGCTGGCCGCCGACGACCACGGCGCAAAGGTCACGTTGAGTACCGCGGCGATCCGCCCGCAGCCGGGCTATCCGCATGCGATCGACCTCAGCGTGACCTTCATGCTGGACGCCGGCGGGATCACGCTGGAAGCGCGGATGCGCAACGTCGGCGCCAGCGCCGCGCCGTGCTTCTTCGGCTGGCACCCCTACTTCCGATTGGCCGGCGACCTGGTCGACGGCTGGCAGTTGCAGATTCCCGCACAGACCCTGATCCGCACCGACGCCAACCTGATCGCACTGCCCGGCGCCGCAGCGTACGTGGCGCTGGACGACGCGCCGGCGCTGGATTTCCGCGAGCCGCGCCGGCTCGGCGACAGCATCCTCGATCAGGGCTATACCGATCTGGACGTCGAGGCGGACGGCCGCATCCGCACCCGCCTGCGCGATCCTTCCCGGGGCTTCGGCATCGCGGTGTGGCAGGAGCATGGCGTGATGCACGCGTTCACCGCCGACACGGTGAGCCGCGACGTGCGCAAGGCGATCGCGCTGGAGCCGATGGAGTGCATGGCCGATGCGTACAACCGGCCCGAATGCGCCGAGGCGATCCGGCTGGAGCCCGGCGCCGAACGCCGTTTCCGCTGTGGCGTGGAGGTCGAGCTGTCATGAGTGCGCAGCCCGTGGATACGGCGAGGGACGTGCTGCCCGGCGTCGAACAGATCCGCGATGCCGCCGCGCGCATCGCGCCGCATGCGCGAGTGACTCCGGTATTGCGCAGCACGGCGCTGGATGCGCTGAGCGGCGCCGAGCTGTACTTCAAGTGCGAGAACCTGCAGCGCGGCGGCGCGTTCAAGTTCCGTGGCGCCTGCAATGCGGTGTGGTCGCTGAGTGACGAACAGGCCGCGCGCGGCGTGGTCACGCATTCGTCCGGCAACCACGGCAATGCGCTGGCCTTGGCCGCGGCCACACGCGGCATCGCCGCGCATGTGGTGGTGCCCGAAGGCGCGGTGCGGGCCAAGGTCGAAGCGATCGAACGCGCCGGCGCGATCCTGCACCGCTGCGCGCCGACCCAGGCCGCCCGCGAGGCCATGGCTGCCGACGTGCAGCGCACTACCGGTGCGGTGATGGTGCATCCGTATGCCGATACCCGGGTGATGGCAGGACAGGGCACGCTGGCGCTGGAGCTGCTGCGGCAGGCGGACGGGTTGCATGCGCTGATCACCCCGGTCGGCGGCGGCGGCCTGGCCAGCGGCGTGGCGATCGCCGCGCATGCGATCGATCCCGCGCTGGCCTTGTTCGGCGCCGAGCCGCAAGGCGCCGACGATGCGGCTCGATCGCTGGCGCACGCTGCGCGCGTGACCACGGTGGTGCCCGACACGATCTGCGATGGCCTGCGTGCGCTGATCGGGGAGCGCAATCTCGATGCGCTGCGCATGCATGGGGTCGAGGTGATCACCGTCAGCGACGCGGAAACCGTCGCGGCGATGCAGCTGCTGTGGTCGGAGCTCAAGCAGGTAGTCGAGGTATCCAGCGCCACCGTGCTGGCGGCGATCCTCAGGCAGCGCGAGCGGTTCGCCGGGCGCCGCATCGGCGTGGTGCTGAGCGGCGGCAACGTGGATCTGCAAGCGTTGCCCTGGCGCGACGCCGGTTAGCCCAGTGCCGCCTCGGTTTGCGGGGTATTGCTGCCGGCCGATGGCGGTTCGACGGCAACCTCGGCTGGCGGCTCGTGTATGAACGCATGCAGATCCAGCTGGCTGACCGGGATCGGACGGTAGTCTTCGCCGAACGCCACCTCGCCCGGCCTCCAGCCCTCGATGCGGCGCACCGCACCCCAGAAACGCTTCAGCGCCGCCCAGTGCAGGCCGACCAGGCCGTAGTTGTTGTCGGCATCGACCACCGGATCGCCCACGCCGGTCGGCCGCGGCGCCATGCCGTACAGCGCCGTGCCGAACAGCACGTCCCAGATCGAGAGCACCTGGCCGTAATTGCAGATGTGCAGGGTCGGCCGCTGGGGATCGACCAGCATGTGGTGCAGGCGGTGGAACTTAGGATCGACGAACACCCGCTCGAACACCTTGCCGAAGCCGATGCGCGTGTTGGTGTGCGAGAGGTTCTGCACCAGTTCGCCGATCAGCATCAGCCACGCGAACTGGTCCGGATCCACGCCGATCACCAGGCCCACCACGGCCAGGATCATCGACTGGATGAAACCGTCCACGAGACTGCCGCGGTCGTTGGTCCAGCAGCTCATCTGGCGCGTGCTGTGATGCATGCTGTGCAGTGCCCACCACCACGGGATCGCGTGCTGGGTGCGGTGCATCCAGTAGTACACGAAGTCGTAGACCACGTAGTACGCCGCGAACAGCACGAACGGATGCTGGTTGAACCACGGCACCCAGTGCGTCAGCGCCAGCGGCGAGCCGGTGCTCGAAGTGGCGCTGTCGGCACCGCCGAACAGATGGCTGAACGGGGTCAGCACCAGATAGGTGAACAACGGGAAGATGCCGAGCAGCATCAGCAGCGTGTAGTTGCGATCGACCAGGGTCAGCCGGCGATCCGACCATTTCTCGGCGGGGAACCAGGTTTCCAGTGGACGGAAGATGAATCCGATGATGCACACCTGCAGCGTCGCGATCAGCAGCGAGGCGGCGATGTCGTTCGGGTCGCCGGCCAGGCCGTCCAGATGCAGCACGGCGAGCAGCGGCACGACCGCGTGAGCACTCAGCCAGCTGACCCAGTGAGCCCACATTTGGGATAAATCGAACATCGGCGTTTCTTCGGCTTCGGCAGCTGTGCATCATATCGCCACGCGAAAGGCCGCGTGCTGAATGGCTGTCAGGGGCGGCGCCGCGCGCCCACTCCGCTCACCGCGATCAGCCCCAGCAGCACCAGCGCGATGCCGAGCACTTCCATCAGGGTCGGCTGCTCGTGCAGGATCAGCCACGCCAGCAGCACGCTGACCATGGGCACGCCGAGGCTGCACAGACTGGCCACCGTGGTGGGCAGGCGCTGCAGCACGATGGACCACAGCCACCATGCCAGGCTGGACGCGAGCACCACGCTATAGGCCAGTGCGCCGATGAACGCCCAGTTCCAGTCGATCGGGCGTTGCGGCACGACCAGTGCGACGGCGGCGAGCGCCGCGCCACCGGCCAGCATCTGCCACGCGGTGAGGCTGAGCACCGAGAACGTCTGCTGGCGGAACAGCCGCTTGCTCAACACCGTACCGGCCGCCCACGCCAGGCCGCCGGCAATCGCCAAGGTGGTGCTCAGCACGCTGCCCATGCCATGCCACGGCTCGATGATGCACAGCAGGCCCAGTGCGGCCAGCGCCAGACCGAACCAGTGCCGCCGATGGGGCCGTTCACCCAGCAGCAGCCATGCCAGCAGCACGGCCCAGAACGGCATGGTGTAGGCCAGCAAGGCCACGTGGCCGGCACCGCCGTCAAGCAGCGCCCATTGTTCCAGCCCCTGGAACGCGGCGGTCTGGCACAGCCCGATCAGAATCGTCGGCAACAGCGGCGGCGGCCGCATCGACTGCCGCGAGATCAACAATGCCGCGAACAACACCGCCGCGCCAAGCA
The DNA here is from genome assembly GCF_042657005.1 of Rhodanobacter terrae. NCBI lineage: Bacteria > Pseudomonadati > Pseudomonadota > Gammaproteobacteria > Lysobacterales > Rhodanobacteraceae > Rhodanobacter > Rhodanobacter terrae. Next base: position 16,654 of record NZ_JBHSNG010000013.1, on the reverse strand, counting down.
GGTAGCGCAGCGCGGCAAAGTTGAACGGCCCCGCATGCGCCAGCACCTGCTTCATGACTACCCAGCTGTAGGCCCAGACCAGGATAGTGACGATCAGCGCGAGCACCGCGCCGCGTCGTGGCGATGAGGAAGGCGACATGCGGGAACCCGCGGTAAAGGGGCGACAAGTTTAGCGGTGTCGGCTACGTTGTGCCGGCGCGCTCATCCATCCCGTTGCCCCACCCATCCTGTGCCTCTCATGACCAAGACATCCGACCCGACACGCTGCCACTGGGCCACCGGCAGCGATGCATTGATGTGCGATTACCACGACACCGAATGGGGCGTGCCGCTGCACGATGACCACGCCCTGTTCGAGTTTCTGTGCCTGGAGGGCGCGCAGGCCGGGCTGTCCTGGCGCACTGTGCTGGCCAAGCGCGAGAACTATCGCAAGGCGTTCCACAACTTCGAGATCGCCAGCGTCGCTGCGATGAAGGATCGCGAACTGGAAAAATTGCTGCTCGATCCCGGCATCATCCGCAACCGGCTGAAGGTGACCGCCACGCGCGACAATGCGATCGCCGCGCTCGAGGCGATCGAGGAGTTCGGCAGTCTGGACGTCTATCTGTGGTCGTTCGTCGACGGCAAGCCCCTGGTCAATCACTGGCGCGACAAGGGAAGGGTGCCGGCCAGCACGCCGCTATCCGATCGCATGAGCAAGGAGCTGAAGAAGCGCGGCTTTCGTTTCGTCGGCACCACGATCTGCTATTCGCTGCTGCAGGCGACCGGAATGATCAACGATCATCTGGTGGGATGTTTCCGGCACAAGGTCTGCGTGGGCAAATAGGGTGCCGTCAACGTCGTGGGAAGAGTCGGCCCAGCTGCTGAGCGTGCTTGCTGCTACTCCATGCGCCGTTCCCTGAGATTCCCCATGTCCATCATCAACCGCCAGCTCTGCCTGAAAACCCGCCCCGAAGGCCTGGTGCAGCGCGGGAATTTCGATCTGGTGGAAGAGGTCGTACCCGAACCTAAGGACGGCGAAGTACCGCTGCGCATGCTGTACATGTCGAGGGACCGACCGAGCGCGTGTGGATTCGTGACATCCCGCGATACCCGCCACCGCTGGCGATCGGTGAGGTGATGCGTGCGCTCGGCCTGGGCCGCGTGGTGCAGTCGCGCTCGACGCCGTACCAGGTAGGCGGCCTGGTACAGGGTGTCGCTGGCTGGCAGGACTATCTGGTCCTGCACGAGCGCGCCAAGGACTATGTGCGCCTGCCCGACGATCCCGGCATTCCGCTGCCCGCCCTGCTCGGCGCCTGCGGCATGAGCGGCGTCACCGCCTACTACGGACTCACCGACATCGCCCCGTTGCGGGCCGGTGAAACCCTGGTGGTTTCCGCCGCGGCCGGCCCGGTTGGTTCCATCGTCGGACAGATCGACAAGATCATGGGCGCGCGCCTGGTCGGCGGCGCCGAAAGTGCCGTTACCAGATCGACGAACTGCGTTTCGATGCTGCCGTCGATTACAAGGCTGCGGACTTCACGCACCAGCTCAGGACGGCCACGCCCGATGGCATGCACGTGAACTTCGAGAACGTGGGCGGCGAGGTGGACGGGGTCAGAGAGGCGTTCGTCTCGACCCTAACCGGCCGGTGGCAGGGGTCTGCTTCCTGTAAGCATGGTCAACGACAGGTGCGCGTCGGTTATCGGTCCAACTTGAACATCGCCGGCGGCAATCAATGCCAAGACCGCTTCCTGTATGGCGGCCAGGCTCGTATAGCGTGGCTGGTAACCGAGGCGACGGCGTGCCTTCTCCATCGACATGCACGAGCTACGCGCGATGTGTTCCCAGGCCTGCTCCGCCTGTTCGCGGGTCTGCCCGGCCTTCCATTCGTCGAAAGGCTGGAAGCGGATCTTCGGCTCCCGTCCGAACCAGCGGAACATGGCCTCGGCGTAACCACGCAGATTCAATGCCTTCTCCGCGACGACATTGAAGGCCTCCCCGACGGACGCGGACCGGTTGGCCACGGCACGCATGACGAATTGCGCGATGTCATCCGCGTGCACGTGATGGAGCGTTTCCAGCCCGTAGTTCGGCAGCGAGATTTCCTCGCCGCGCGCCATCCGCGAGAACACCTCCACGTCGACGTTGCCGTACGGACCAATGGGCGTCCAGCCCGGCCCGACGATGTGGCCCGGCCGAAACACCGTGGCCGGGAAACCGGTGCGGCGAGACTCGTGCAACAGCCACGCCTCGATGGCCGCCTTGTTGATGCCGTATTCGCCGAAGGGATTCGGCGGGTCGTCTTCATCCGCCGGGATGGCCGCGTTATGGCCGTACACCCAGATGGTTCCGCAATGCAGGAAATGTTCGACCTTCCCGCGCAGCGCATGCACCAGGCTCTGCGTGCTGGGCAGGTCGAACGAGATCAGGTCGACGACGATGTCGGGGCGGAGTTCGACCACGCACGAGGCGAACCTTCCCGATCGTTCTTCGGCCATGCGGTCCAGCGTGACCTGTTCCACGGATCGCCAGGCCGGATGCGGGCGGTACTTGCCGGATTGGTCGCGGCTGATATTGACCACGTCGTGCCCGTGTTCCACCAGCGCGGGGATCAGATAGGCACCGATGTGTCCGCTGCCTCCGATGACGATGATTCGAGACATGGATCCTCCAGGTAGCCAGGCAAGGTAGCGCTGTCAAGGTGAGCCGCCGTCGTCCGTCACCGGCCTCCTGCGCCCGCTGGATCATCGCGCAATCGCAACGGCAAATGGCAGTTGCCGCCGAGCTCGGGCAGGTCGTCCGGCCGGTCGCCGCGCCGGGCCGGAACAGGCCTCCGCCGCCACCGCCACTTCCGGCCTTGAGCGTCATGGGCCGCGTGCGGCGGAAGGATGGCGGGCGGCTGTTCCGATCCTCGCGCGATCCACAGGCCTCGAACACCCAAATGCTGCGACGCAACCAGACCGCTGCCGACAGGGTCGAGCGAACCAGGCATATGACGCGTTTTATCCGCTACTTGCATGCTTGCTTCCCTTGATTTATTGCATGCTGCTTTGCAAGTTGACACCGGTGACAATGAATCCCAATCTGGTGCCGTTCCGGTGCGGGGAGGCACATTGAACCTGACGATCACTCATTCAGAGCTACCGGCGCGCGTCCCGGCGATGCCATTTCTGGCAGCCGACGTGGGCGGGACGTTTGCCCGCGTCGCGTTGATGCAGATGTCCGCCGACGAGGGGCGCGAGGTCGCCGTGCTTGCCTATCGCAAGCTCGCCTGCGCGCAGTTCGACGGACTGGCCGAGCTGTTGCAATCGTTCGTGGACAGCGACGTGCGAACCAGCGTGCGCCATTGCGTACTCGCCTGTGCCGGGCACGTGGCGGGCGACGAGGTGTTGAACGACAACTCGCCCTGGCCGATCCACCTGGCGCAGCTGCGCCAGGCGCTGGCGTTGGACGAGGTTGCCGTCCTCAATGACTTCGAGGCCCTGGGATACGCGCTCGGCAACGGGCCGACCGGTGGCTCCCGGCTGCTATGCGGACCGACCATGCGAACCGATGGCCCGGTGCTGGTGATCGGGCCGGGAACCGGCCTGGGCGCGGCCGTGCGCTTGCCCGCCGCGGCAGGCGGCCACGTGCTGGCGACCGAAGCCGGCCAGATGGATTTCGCACCCGGTTCGGTGCGCGAACGCGAGGTGCTTGCCTGCCTGGCGCCACACGGCGGCTACGTGGCGTATGAACGCATCGTGTCCGGTCCCGGCCTGCTGACTACGTATGGAGCCCTGTGCGCCTTGCGAGGCGAAACGCCGCGGCTGGCCACGCCCGAGGAAATCACCGCCGCGGCCGCGGCCTGCAGTGACGCGCAGGCGGTGGAAACCGTGCAGATCTTTTGCGCGTCGCTCGGAAGTTTCGCCGGGAGCCTGGCGATGACCTTCATGACCACCGGTGGCGTGTATCTGGCCGGTGGCTTCCTGCATTCCATGTTCACGTTGCTCGAGCACAGCGCGTTCGAAGAGCGGTTCCTGCACGGACGCAGCGTGCGCGCATTCCTTTCGCAGGTTCCGGTGTGGGTCACCGAACACGGCCGCCACGGCGTGCTCGGTGCGGCCCAGTGGTATCTCAGGCGTGGCGTGCCCCAGGCGGCGCGGCAGGCATCAACCTAAGAGGTAAGGCACATGTCCACCCTACATCGCAGACACCCCTTGTCATTGGCCGTATCGATGTCCTTGCTGGCGGCGGTGGCGACCTCGGCGGCGGCATCCCCGCGCACGGGCACGCCGGTGGATGCCGCTGGTCCGCAGACCGCCGCGCCGCAAGACGCGTCGGCAACGTCCTCGCCCGATGCAAGCAAAGTCGAGCCCAAGAAAAAGAGCGGTACGGCAGACAAGGACGCGAAGAATGCGGTCGCGTTGTCTGCCGTCACCGTCGTCGGCGTACGCGCCTCGCAGATGCGCGCGATCGAACTGAAGCGCCAGGCGCCGGGCATCCAGGACAGCATCACGGCCGAGAGCATCGGCCAGTTGCCCGACGTGACCATCACCGATGCCTTGCAACGCGTCACCGGCGTGCAGATCAACCGCGACGCCGGCGTGGGCACCACGGTCGACGTGCGCGGCCTGCCCGAGGTGGGCACGATGCTGAACGGTGAATCGTTCATCACCGCCGATCAGATCGACTCGCAACAGCCCGACTTCACCATGCTGCCCGCCACGCTGTTCCACGGCGTGGACGTGATCAAGTCGCCCACCGCCAGCACCACCGACGGCGGCATCAGCGGCGCGCTCGACCTGCACACCTATCGCCCGTGGGACCTACCCAGCGGCTTCACCTACAGCTACTCCGCCGACGGGGAACGCGGGCGCAGCAGCAGCAAGTGGGGACCGGAAGCCAATGGCCTGGTCTCCTACAACGCCGATGGCCACTGGGGTCTGCTGGTTTCCGCCGACTATTCCGACACCACGCGGTCGAATTCGAACGAGGGTCTCGACCAGTACGGCGTGGTCCTGAACGGTGAAAACGCGGCCAGCGCGGGCGGCTACAACGGCTTCCTGACGCCGTGGAACGGCGCGCCGATTCCGTCGCAGATCGTGCAGAACCCCGACGGCAGCGTCGACGTCAATGGCGACGGCAAATCCAACGGGGTATTCATGGGCAGCCAGAACATCGGCCTGTACGACATCACCACCCAGCGCAAGCGCAAGTCAGGCAGCGCCTCGTTCCAGATGGACCTGGGCAGCGGATTCACCTTCACCAGCGACTACTTCTACGCGCAACAGAAGCAGTTCGACCGCAACGTCGGCATCCAGATCAACTCCACCAACTGGCAGGGCGCGACTTACGTGCCGCTGCAGTCGCGCGACACCGGCAGCCCGGTGGCCGGCTCCTACGGCACGCCCGAGCCGGGCTGGGACGGCACGCACCTGTACACCACCCAGGTCTACCAAAAGTGGCCGGGCGACGTGGAATCGTTCTCGCAGGTCACGCGGAAGGACTCCACCGCGAAGAATTTCAACGCCCAGCTGGATTTCGACGACGGCGGGCCCTTCACGGCAGGCATTCGCGGCATCCACGATACCGCGCGCCAGTCGAACGTGGAGACCGACGTCAATATCTCCAATTCCGATGGCGGCCTGTGGTCCAACGTGCTGATGGACGGCGTACCCGACTCCGCCGTGCCGCCCGGCACCTACGTCTTTCCCGACCAGCTCGGCGGCAACCGCGTCTTCAACGCCAACGGCATGCCCCAGAATACGGTTCCGATCGTCGCCGACCTGCGCGGCCGCTACCTGACGGTGGGCTTGCCCTCGTCGCTGGCCAACCAGTTCGCCGACCCCAATGGCTGGACGATGAAGACGCTGGAGTCTTCCGGCGACTACGACCGCAAGGTCGCCCTCAACGTGCTTCGGCTCGATGGGCACTACGACTTCGGCGACGGCATCAAGCTGGATTTCGGCGCGCGCAACAGCATCCGCCATGCCGACAACATCGGCTACACGCTGGTCACCCCGGTCTACGCCGGCATGGGCGCCAGCGACCCGAACGGTTGCCTGGTGCGTTACGTGGGCGCGGACGTGGTGCTGAACAGCGGCTCGTGCACCGCGGGCAATGCACAGGGGTATTTCCGCGCCGGCCCCATATCGGCGCTGCAGATTCCGAACGCGCCCGGGCCGCTGTCCAACAACTGGAAGAAGTACACCAACCTGCTCGGCTCGGGGATCACCTTCTGGGCGATCGATCCGCATGCCATGGACAACCCCGAGGCCTACTGGAAATCGCTCTATCCGCAGACCCAGCGGCAGGGCGAGCCCGGCACCACCTGGGCGGTGGGCATCAAGGAAACCTCGGCCTACCTGCAGGCCGATTTCGACGGCAGCCTGGGCAGCATGCCGTACAGCGCCAACGTCGGCATGCGCGTGATCCGCACCAACCTGGGCATCACCCAGCGTCTCACCGGCGCCCCGGGCGCCTACGGCACCGAGCCGGCCGATATCGGCGCCCAGATTACGCAACGCAGCTACAAGGACTATCTGCCGGCGGCCAACTTCGCGCTGGATCTCACCGACAGCCTGAAGTTCCGCCTCGCCTACTCCAAGAACATGATGCCGCTTGACCTCAGCACCTGGGGCGGCGGGCTACAGCTGAACTATTCGCTGGTGGAGACCCCGCAGGGGCCGCTGTTCCGCGTGGCGGCCGGCAGCTCCAGCGGCAACCCCAAGCTCGACCCGTGGCGTTCGAAGAACTACAACGCCTCGCTCGAGTACTACATCAACCCTACCAGCATGCTCAGCCTCGCGTTCTTCCGCATCAACGTGCAGAGCTTCATCAAGAGCGGCAGCGTCATCGATTGCACCTTGCCGGACGAGGATGGCGTCGTGCGCAATCACTGCGTCACCATTAGCGAGCCGATCCAGGGCACCGGCAACAGCATCCACGGCATGGAGTTCGACTACCGCCAGGGCTTCACCTTCCTGCCCGGCATCCTGTCCAAGACCGGCATGGAGATCAACGCGACCTACGCGCCGAGCAACTCGGGAGCCACCGACCTGGCCGGGCACAAGATCCCATTCCAGGACAATTCGACCAAGTCCGGCAACTTCATCCTGTGGTACCAGGACGACCGCTTCCAGGCCCGCCTCGCCTACAACTACCGCTCGCGACGCGCCGTGTCGGAAGACGTGGGCGGCATCAGCGGCATGGAGATGTACGAGGCGCCGCAGAAGTATCTGGACGCATCGGTCTCGTACAAGATCGCCAAGTCGGCCGAGCTGTTCGTGGACGGCACCAACCTCACCAACGAGTACCAGCGCTACTACCTGGTGTGGCCCGACCAGCCGGCGCATTCGAACTTCTCCGAACGCATGTTCATGGTCGGTATCCGCGGGCAGTGGTGACGGAAAGGGGCCCGGAAGCATGTCACGCGCGACAGGCTTCCGGATGATCGCCTTCGCTTCCGCCGTTGCTTCGAGTCCACCACGGGTCGAGGCTGACGCGTGCCGCGTGCGCCAGGCGGCCTGCCAGCAGGCTAGCCTTCACGCACTTCTCCCATTCGTTCCGACCGCGTCCCACGACGAAGGCTGACATGCAGGATCAAACCCGAGCATCCACCCGCGGCAGCAGCTTCCATCGCTCGATCGGCCTGTTCACCGGCACCGCGATCAACATGACCCAGATGTGCGGCATCGGGCCGTTCATCACCATCCCGATCATGGTCGCCACCATGGGCGGGCCGCAGGCGGTGATCGGCTGGATCGTGGGCGCCATCCTGGCGGTGGCCGACGGCATGGTCTGGGCGGAACTGGGCGCGGCCATGCCCGGCTCCGGCGGTACCTACGTCTACCTGCGCGAAGCCTTCCAATACCGCACCGGCAAGCTGATGCCGTTCCTGTTCATCTGGACGGTGCTGCTGACGATCCCCTTGCTGATGTCCACCGGCATCATCGGCATGGTCGAGTACCTTGGGTTCTTTTTTCCGCATCTGAGCTGGTGGGAGGTGCACCTGATCAGCCTGGCGGCGACCGCGCTGGTCACCTTGTTGCTGTACCGGCGGATCGAGTCGATTCGCGTGATCACCATCGCGCTGTGGGTAATCATGCTGCTTTCCGTCATCGGGGTATCGGCGGCGGGCTTCTCGGATTTTCACCCGGCCTACGCCTTCACCTATCCGCAAGGCATGTTCGGTGGAAAGTTCTTCGTGGGCCTCGGCGCCGGGCTGATCATCGGCATCTACGACTACCTCGGCTACTTCACCACCGCCTACATGGGCGACGAGCTGCGCGACCCGGGCCGCACCATGCCCGGCTCCATCATCATCTCGGTAATCGCGATGATGTTCGTCTACCTGATCCTCAACATCAGCGTGCTCGGCGTGGCGCCGTGGCAGGAGATCGCCCACTCCACCTCGGTGGCGTCGCTGGTGGTGGAGCACAGCTGGGGCCACACGGCGGCCGCGGTGATGACCCTCCTGATCATCGTGACGGCGTTCGCCTCGGTGTTCGCCGGCCTGCTCGGCGGTTCGCGCGTGCCGTTCCAGGCGGCGCACGAAAAAGTGTTCCTGTCGGTGTTCGGCAAGCTGCATGCGAAGCACGGCTTTCCGCACGTGGCGCTGCTCACGATGGGCGTGCTGACGGCCGTCGGCACGTTCTTCGACCTGACCGAAGTCATCAACATGCTGCTGGCCGCCACCATCATCGTGCAGTTCATCGCGCAGATCGCCGCGCTGGTGGTGCTGCGCCAACGCCAACCGGGGCTGCACCGGCCGTACCGGCAATGGCTGTATCCGGTGCCGTGCGTGATCGCGCTGGTGGGCTGGATCTACGTCTATGTTTCGGCGTCCACCTTGTCGCTGATTCTGTCCGGCATCTGGATCGTGGCCGGCCTGGTGGTATTCGCGATCTGGGCGAAGGTCAACCGCTCCTGGCCGTTCGCGCCACTGGAAATCCGTGAAGCCTATCTCGAGAAGGACTGACGCCATGCGCATCCTGGCCAAAACATTGTTCGTGACCATGACAGCGCTGGCGGCTGCGACGGTCGCTCTGCCCGCTCGCGCCGGCACCGCCTTCGCGCCCACGCGGGTGGACGGTGGTGCCGGCACCACCACCGCCGTGGCCGGCTGGCAGATCCAGGCCAGCGACAAGGCGCAGGAAAGTGGCGCCGAGATTTCCTCTGCCGGATATTCCACCCAAGGCTGGTACCCGGTCAGCGGCCGCGCCACGGTGATGGCGGGCCTGCTGGAGAACGGCAAGTACCAGGACGTGTTCTACAGCGACAACCTGCGCGCCGTGCAGGCGCCCGATGCCAGCGGCAGCCTGTTCGTGAACGCCTGGTGGTATCGCACCGAGTTCAGCCTGCCCGCGGCGAAGCATGGACGGCACACCCTACTGCGCACCAACGGCATGATCGCCAGCGCCGATGTGTGGGTGAACGGGCACTTGGTCGCGGACCAGGCCAGCGTCGCAGGCGCCTATCCCGTGCACGAGCTCGACGTGACGCCATGGGTGCATGCCGGCTCCAACATCCTCGCACTGCGCGTGCATCCGGCCGATCCGCGGCGGAGCCTGTCGATCGGCTGGGTCGACTGGAACCCCACGCCGCCGGACAACAACATGGGCCCGTGGCGCGGCGTGGACATCGTGCAGAGCGGACCGGTACAGCTGCGCTTTGCGCACGTGATGCCGGCGCTGTCGCTGCCCGATCTCGCGCATGCCGCGCTGAACGTGAAGGTGGAAGCGCGCAACCTCGATGCGGTGGCGCACGAGGCAACCATCACGGGCGTGGTGGCCGGCGTTTCGCTGCAGCGGACGATCCACCTCGCCGCCGGCGAAACGCAGACCGTCTCGTTTACGCCCAGCACCGATCCGGCTCTCGAGCTCAGCCATCCCAACGTCTGGTGGCCGATCGGCATGGGCGCCCACCCGCTGTACTCGCTGCAGCTGGCCGCCAGCGTCGATGGCGCGACCTCCGACAAAGCTGGCGCCATGTTCGGCATCCGCAGCGTCAGCTCCCGGCTGACCAAGCAGGGTTATCGCCAGTTCCTCGTCAACGGCATGCCGATCCTGATCCGCGGCGGCGGCTGGGCGCCGGACATGTTCCTGCGCGACGATCCGGCACGGATGGAGGCCGAGTTCAGCTACGTCCGCAACCTCGGGCTCAACACCATCCGCAGCGAAGGCAAGCTGGAAAACGCTCGCTTCTACGAGCTCGCCGACCGCGACGGCATCATGATCCTGGCCGGCTGGGAATGCTGCGACAAATGGGAGTCGGCGGCGAAGACCGGCGGCGCGCCGTGGGATGCGACGGACATGAAAGTGGCGCAGGCCTCGGTGGCCAGCGAAGCGCGCCTGCTGCGCAACCATCCGTCGGTGATCGGCTTCCTGATCGGCAGCGACAATGCGCCGCCACCGGCGCTCGCGAAGATGTACGTCGACACCTTGAAAGCGGAGGACTGGCCCGCGCCGATCATCGCGGCAGCGGTGGCCCAGGCCACCGCCGAGACCGGGCCGTCCGGCATGAAGATGACCGGGCCCTACGCCTGGGTGCCGCCCTCCTACTGGTACGCCGATAAGCTCGGCGGTGCGTTCGGCTTCAATTCCGAAACCAGTGCGGGCGCCGACATCCCGCGGCTGGAAGACCTCACCCGCATGCTGTCGCCGCAGGAACAGGAAGCGCTGTGGAAGCACCCCGAGCTGCGGCAGTACCACGCCGCCGCGGACTGGTCGACCTTCGCCAGCATCGCCCCATTCGCCACGGCGCTGGCCAAACGCTATGGCGCGCCGAAGAGCCTCGCCGACTACGTGGCCAAGGCCCAGCTCGACAACTACGACAACACCCGCGCGCAATTCGAGGCATACAACGCGCACCGGGACGCGGCCAACCCCTCGACCGGCGTGATCTACTGGATGCTCAACAACGCCTGGCCGTCGCTGCACTGGCATCTGTACGACTACTACATGAATCCCGCCGGCGCCTACTTCGGCGCCAGGAAGGCCAACGAGCCGGAGCATATCCAGTACTCGTACGACACCCGCGCGGTGGTGCTGGTCAACCAGACGCTCATCGACGAGCACGGCCTGCAGGCGCGCATCCGCGTGCGCAACCTGGACGGCAGCGTGCGTTACGAGCGGCGCGTGCAGCACATCGACCTGGCCGGCAACGGCACGCGGCAAGTGGCGACCTTGCCGGCGCCGGCCGGGCTGTCGCCGACGTACTTCGTCGAACTCGAGCTTGCTTCCGCCGATGACCGCCCGATCAGCCGCAACGTGTACTGGCTCTCCACGCAAGCGGACACGCTCGACTGGGCGCATTCGAACTGGTACCTCACGCCGGTGACGCACTACGCGGACCTCACCGCGTTGCAGTCCCTGCCGGCGGTGACCAGCGAGGTGCGCGCGTCGATGCGGCATGTGGGAGCGGAAGAAACGGTCAGCGTGACCCTGACGATGCCTGCGTCGGCCAGGGGCGTGGCGTTGTTCCAGCACCTGTCGATCCGCCAGGCCGCTGGTGGCAAACTGGTGCTTCCTATCCTGTGGAGCGACAACGACGTGACGCTGTGGCCGGGCGAATCGCTGACCGTGACGGCGCGCCATGCAGGGCAGGGGGGCGCGGCGCCTGTCGTCGAGGTCAGTGGGTGGAACGCGCCCACGCGCAGCTTCCCGATCGTCGTCGAAGAAGGCGTGACTGCTGCGCAAGGAACGAAGCATTGAACCAGGACAGACCCGCATGACGCGCGTGACCATCACCGACGTCGCCCGTGCCGTCGGCACATCGAAGAAGACCATCTCGCGGGTGCTCAACAACGATCCGAACGTGAGCGCCTCCATGCGCCAGAGCGTGCTGGCCGCGATCTCGGAGCTCAACTACCGGCCGCTCACCTCGGCGCGCAGCCTGGCCACCAATCGCTCCTTCATGATCGGCCTGCTGTACGACAACCGCTCGCCCAGCTACATCATGGAAGTGCAGGCCGGCGTGCTGGAGGCGTGCGAGGCGCAGCACTACAGCATGATGGTGCAGCCGCTGGTGTCCACCGCGGCGGACTTCGTCGAGCGCGTCGAGGACATCCTATCGCGGCAACGGCCCGATGGGCTGATCCTCACGCCGCCGCTCACCGATCACCCGCAGTTGCTCGATTGCCTGCACCGGAATGGCGTGCCGTTCGCCTCGATCGCGCCGCGCCACCCCGAGGGTTGCATCGGCGTGATGCTGCGCGAGCGCGAAGCCGCCGCGGCGATGGTGGAGCACCTGGTGTCACTGGGCCATCGACGCATCGCGCACATTCTCGGCGACCCCGAACACGGCGCCGGCGTCTGGCGCCTGGCCGGCTACCGCGACGGCCTCGAGCGCGCGGGATTGAAGGAAGACCCCGCCTACATGGTGCAGGGCCGGTTCTCCTTCGAGTCCGGCGTGGCGGCCATGCGCCAGCTGCTGGCCTTGCCGCTGCGGCCGACCGCCGTGTTCGCCGGCGATGACGACATGGCCGTCGGTGCGATCTGGGCGGCCGCGGAGGCGGGGGTGTCGATCCCGCGCGACATCTCCATCTGCGGCTTCGACGACACGACCATCGCGACGCAGGTGTGGCCGCCGCTCACCACCGTCCATCAGCCCGTGCGCGAGATGGGCCGTCGCGCGACCCAGGAGCTGCTGCTGCGCGTACTGAACAAGGGCGAGGCCAGGATGGTCGAGGTCGACTACAAGATGCGCATCCGGGCCTCGACGGCGCCCATCTCGTAGCCCGGTCGCTTTACCATCCGGAAAGGCCCCCGCAGGGTGTCCTTCGGCCGTACCCGTCACCGATCCACAGGAGAGTGCCCGCATGCCCGCCCACGACGCCGCCACGCCGGCCCGGAAGTTCCACTTCATTTCCGGGCTGCCACGCTCGGGCAGCACGCTGCTGGCCGCCATCCTCAACCAGAACCCGCGGTTCCGGGCCGGCATGACCAGCCCGTTGGCCGACATCATGGGCATGGTGATCGCCGAGGCCAGCAGCAAGAACGATTTTTCCTTCGACGTCTCCGACGAGCAGCGCGTCGCGATGCTGCGCGGCCTGGTCGAAAACTTCCATGCGGTGCACGCCGATGCCGGCGTCGTGTTCGATACCAGCCGGCTGTGGTGCAGCCGGATGCCGTTGCTGGAAACGCTGTTCCCCGAAGCGAAGGTCATCGCGTGCGTGCGCCAGTTGTCCTGGGTGCTGGACAGCATGGAACGGCTGGTGCGCCGGCAACCGGTCGGCGTCAGCAAGGTGTTCCGCTTCGACACCAACACCACGGTGTACTCCCGCGTCGAGGCGCTGACCGATCCGCGCGGCATGGTGGGCTTCGCCTTCCAGGCGACCAAGGACGCGTTCTACGGCCAATACGCCCCCGGCCACCTGCTGCTGCTGACCTACGAAAGCCTGGTGCGCAATCCCTCGGCCGCCATGCGCGCGGTCTACCAGTTCATCGGCGAACCCTGGTTCGAACACGACTTCGAAAACATCGCCTTCCAGGCTGACGAGTTCGACGCTCGCGTCGGCATGCCCGGGCTGCACACCGTGCGCCCGAAGGTGGAACCGGTCGAGCGCACCTCGATCCTGCCGCGCGAAATCTTTGCGCGCTTCGTCAACGAGTCGTTCTGGATGGATCCGAAGAACAATGTTAGTCAGGTGCCGATCGTTTAGGCGGCACTACCGCTTGTAGAGCAAGAGCGTTTCGTCCTCCTGCGGAGGGCGAGTAACTTTTCTCTGCGTGGCCAGAGAAAAGTCACCAAAAGAGAGGCCACCCTCCTCGGCGCTTGCCGGGCTTCGCCCGACAAGGCCGTGAGCCGCGGCCGGGCTTTTCGACAGGACTCCTGTCCTGACGAAAAGGCGCCGGCATCCATGCCGACGCCCCTGCGGGCCTGTCGTCCACGAATCACTGCCTCACAAGGGGTTGAAGATCAAAGGCAACAGCAACAGCAACGGCAATCAAAAACGGGGTGAGGTTCTCCACCTTGTCATGGACGACGGCGATAGCCACAAACCTGTCTTGACACCCCTCCAGGCAGTAGCAGACCCGAATACAAGGAGCGTAGAAACTCCTCGAACAGCGGTCCCCACCTCCGTCAAACTGGTGGGTTTTTTTTGCTCGTATATCCGACGTCACACTGTCGATCATGGGCGATGCCATCGTCCGCGACGTGGAAAAGCTGCGCGACATCATGAGCGATGTACATGGGCGGCGGCTGGAGCCATCGCACGTGACGAAACCCGGTGTGCGCGAAGAGTGGGCCAACTACGGCGGACTCCCCCCGTACTTATGCCCAGGCACTTGAAGGCGCCCTTTGTCATGGCCCCGCGGCTGGATAGATGGCCAGAAGCAAGCTGAAAGCGAGCACTACTGGCTTCAGCGGTTCACGCCAAGGACTGCAAAAAGCCTCTGGTCGAAGATCAACAAGGCAAAGGCCGAGGCGTTGATCTCGGCCGGAAGGATGCAGCCCAGCGGGCTTCGCGAAATCGATCGTGCCAAGCACGATGGGCGCTGGGAAGCTGCCTATTCATCTGCAAGCACATCGACGGTGCCTGACGATCTGCAGCAGGCTCTCGACATGAATCCGAAGGTCAAGCAGTTCTTTGCGACCCTCGATAGCCAGAACCGGTACGCCATTCTTTTTAGGATCCAGAACGTGAAACGCGCTGAAACGCGTGCAAGGAAGATTTTCCAATTCATCGACATGCCGAGTCGCGGCGAAAAAATCCATCCGTAGCGCAAGCCGGCCTGACAAGGTGCTGCATCGAAACGACTTGGCGCCTGCTTCGCTCGTCATCCAATTCCCCTGACGCCCACTGACAGGGCGTGCAAGCGAAATCATCCGTGAGTTTCACTGCGCCAGAATCTCGTCGGTAAACAGGAAGGCCGGCTTGCCCGCGCCCTCATGGCCGACAGGAAGCAATCCGTAGTTCTGCGCGGTGACGCGCAGGTAGCGGGCAGTCACCGCGGCGGTGGCGTCTAAGCGCACGGTGCGGATCAGCTAGGTGACTCGCGAGGGCAACGGCGATGACGCTGTCAATTTACTACTAAAAAGACTATGTTTTAGTAATAAAGTGATAGGTGAACTATGAAACTCCCGATGGCGCCCCCTGCATTTGGCGACCTGTTTGACAGGTTCGATATCCGCAAAATCCTTCGCGCCAAGCCGGGTCCGGAGGTAAAGGGACGGTACGAGCATTGGGATCAGCTACGCCATCTGACGCCTCCTGAAGGCCTGACGTCCGAGGAGTGGTGGCTGGGCATCAAAATGGCCCGCCGCGGGTTGCGCCAGGAAATGCCCGTGAAAGACAAGACAGGCAATCCATTTGCCGTGGTCCTGAGCGACAGCATACAGCGGAAATTGTTCTTGATTGGACGCGATGCCGCTGGTGCTCTTCGTGGCCAGGATGCCACCCAGTCGGAGGTCACTCGGGAACACTACCTCGTTCGGTCGTTGATGGAGGAGGCAATGACTTCCTCGCAGCTGGAAGGGGCGGCGACGACCACCCAGGTTGCAAAAGACATGCTTCGAAGTGGAAGAGAACCACGTGATTACGGCGAACGCATGATCTTCAACAACTATATGGCCATGCGCGAGCTGAAAAAATGGCGGCAGCAGCCCCTGACGCCCGAGGCCATTTTTGAAATTCACCGCACGCTGGCAGATGGAACACTTGACGACGAAGGGTGTGCGGGAAGATTCCGCTTGCCCTCGGAAGACATCGTAATCGAGGATGAGACCGGCCGCGTTCTTCATGTGCCACCGCCTGCCAGGGAGCTGCAACAACGAATGCGGTCCTTGTGCGATTTCGCGAATCAGTCAGATGATGGTGAGCACTTCGTGCATCCCGTGGTGCGAGCGATCTTGATTCACTTTCAAATTGGCTACGACCATCCTTTTGTGGACGGGAACGGCAGGACGGCTAGAACGCTCTTTTATTGGTCTCTTCTGAGGTCAGGCTTCTGGATGGCAGAGTATTTGTCGATCTCAACCATTTTGAAGCGGGCTCCCGCCCAATATATGCGGTCGTACTTGTACACGGAGACGGACGATGCGGACACAACCTACTTTGTGGCTCATCAGCTGGATGTCCTTCTCGAAGCAATCGATGGTGTACATCGGTACATCATGCGGAAGCAAAAGGAGCAGGCAGCAGCGGCGGCATTGCTGAAACCTGGCAGTCCACTGGCTCTTCAGATCAACCACAGACAAAGGGCGCTTCTGTTGAACGCCCTCAAAAATCCAAAGAAAGTTTTTACCATCGAAATGCACCGGAGGAGCCACGGCACGTCGTATCAAACGGCAAGAGCCGATTTGCTTTCGCTGAGTGAGGGGGGATTCCTGCACCAGTTTCGTGAGGGAAAGGCTTTCGTGTTTGCTTCGGCACCGGATCTCGAAAAGCGACTGCGTGTTTAGCAAAGCGCTTGCCCGAGTGACGCTCCGCCGGACCTCAGGTGTGTCCCCATTCGGGACACGACGCGCAACGCCCCTTAACGGGCCGCTGACGAAAGAAACGGAGCCAGGCTGGAGTTACCAGTGTCCGCTCTTGGCGCCGAAACCCGTCGTCAAAACGATTCCTGATTCCCCACATCACGCATCCAACGTTGCGAGCCGATAACTCAGCGGCGGCGTCCGCGCGGCAGCGACGATGAGCCGCGGCACCAGGGCGGCCAAGTCGAAGCGACGATTGAAGCGGTAACAG
>NZ_JBHSNG010000012.1:0-128333 GCF_042657005.1 Rhodanobacter terrae | reverse complement strand
CGCGGAAGTAGTCATCGGCAAAGCGTGCCAGATTTCAGGCGAGTGCTGAAGGCTGCAAAGCCTTGCCCCACCTGGACTACACCCCGATCAGTGCGCGAAATTCACCCACACGTTTCCACGAAGAACCCCTTTTTTTCGTGAGGACTCCACCAACAGTGTGCTGGCGGTGATTGAACAGCATGATCGAGCGATGCGGCAATGCCGCTAGCCCAACGAACTTCCAGCGAATCTCTGCGATTTCGAAAGGCTGCTTTGTGGCATGCATCTGAGGTAGCCGACCGGCCGTTGTTGGCCGGTCAGCGACCTTTGGTTAGATGGCGCCGACTGGCCTATCACAGCCCTTGCATGCTCGAAGGCGCCCCGGCAAGCTGTCATTGGGACACCAGAGCAGCCATGAGCAATCGCATCAGAATGAGTGTCAGCCGTCCACGCCTCCGCTTGCGTTCCCGCGCATCCGCGGCTGAACTACGGTTTTAGGCGCTGGAGCCATGCAGGACTCTTGTGCGATCACTGTCCGGAAATTCGAGCTGGATGAAGTCTCTACGTATCGGAGTCTGCGTCTGGCTGCGCTCGAAGAATCGCCCGATGCTTTTGGAAGCACTCTCGGCGCCGAGCGGCTGCGGACAACCGAAGAGTGGGCTTCGCGCCTTCAGGGCGGATGCAACTCTGAGCTGGACCTACCGTTGATCGGGCAAGTTGGCACCACGGCAGCGGGTTTGGCTTGGGGCAAAGTCGACAGGTCTGACAGGACCGTCGTCCACGTGTATCAAATGTGGGTGGTGCCTGAGTTCCGACGCTGCGGTGTAGCGCGCCTTCTGCTGCGCACGATCGTGGCATGGGCAGCATCGCTTGAAACCCGTGCGGTACACCTTGGGGTAGCAAGCGCGCAATCGTCAGCCATGCGCCTCTATCTCAGCGAGGGCTTCGTTCCCTTCGGACAGGTCGAATCATTACGCCTCGGTGCCGCGCTGTTGTCCCAAAGAATGCGGTTTCAAATTCCCCGTGCCTGAGTCTGTTCCTCCGTCGTACCGGATTGCCTGCAGTGAACGTTGATAGAGGGGATACGCAGGCCACGATGCGCGCCGAGGCACAGGTCGCGCACGCGTCGCGCCTTGCGGTCGTACCAGCCCGACTGCGTGCGGCCACAACACCCGCAGACGGCTTTTTTCCCCGCCGAACGAGCGTGACGATGCGTGCCACCGGGTCGCCGAACACACCCTTGACCGTCGCTTGTGGACGAAAGCCGGGGAACCGATAGGCATCGAGCAGACGTCGGGATCGCTTCGCGGAAGTAGTCATCGGCAAAGCGTGCCAGATTTCAGGCGAGTGCTGAAGGCTGCAAAGCCTTGCCCCACCTGGACTACACCCCGATCAGTGCGCGAAATTCACCCACACGTTTCCACGAAGAACCCTTTTTTTGTTTCTGTCTTGACGGCGGAGAAAGGCCTTTTATGGTGGTTCACATGTCAGAAGCGTAGAGAAAGGGTGCTCAATGTCGCGACTCTCTGTCCATGTTCTATCCGGTGGTGAACGCGTGCCGATGCTGCATGACGAACAGGGGCTGCCGCTCTTCTACCCAACACTCTTTGCCACCTCGCAGCTCCGCAATGCCGGGGCGGCCGTCAATACGATCCGCAACAAGCTTGCCGACATCGTGGTGCTCCTGCGCTGGGAGCGGCAGCAAGGTCGAGACTTGACCTCGGAATTTGCCCATGGAGACTTTCTCTCCATCGCGGACGTGGTGTCCCTGCGGGACTTTGCCAAACTCGACATGCGGGGCCATGCGACGACTTCGAGGAGTCCTTGCTCGAGTACACAAAGGACGAGACAACGGACGAACTCTCTCTGCGTCCGCACGTCGACAAGCTTGCGGCCTGTGCCGCGGTACTACTCGCTCGAACGGGAGAACAGCTCGACCTTGAGCTTCGGCCGGCGCCGATTGCTGATTTTCCTGGGTTCCCGCGCGAACCGATGCACAAACCGGCGGTCACACAGCCGCTGGCGCGCACGAATCCCAGAGAGCGCGATAATTGGATCATCGTCACTGGCCAAGCAACCCACTTTGTCAAAACTGGCCCTGATGTGGACTGCAGGTTCCATAAATGGAGCGTCTGCAACGTCGCTCATCTGGCGGCAGGGCGATCTGCGATCTCTAGTCCTGTGTTATCGGTGCCGAGGGCTCTCTTCATCGACGAAACGCCTCACCACTGCGCCCACCGTGATGTCGTGGACCGCAGAGAGCCACGTTGTCAGATACACATGATCGACGCGAGCTTTTGTTGTCGCGGCTGCACCTTTGCCTCAGATTAATACCCGCCCGCCGCTGCCGTGTGGTAGCTAGCTGCATATTCCGATAAAACCCGCCACCGATTCCACTCTCAAACCGGCCGGCCCTGGCGCTCTCGAATCCGCCTCCTGGGCGCATGAATCTTTCCCTTCCCTCCGGCGAGGCCCTCGGATCGTTGGGCACCGAGCACGACGCGGCGCGACGGGCAGACCTCGGCCAGAACCGGACCTTCGTGCGGAGCGAAATTCGACTTCCCTCGCAGCCCCAAAAGCTCAGCAGTCGACGAATGCCGCCTTCGCCAGCCTCGCGCGGTGGGAAGAAACAAAAACAGATCATGCCGCCGCGGTTGCGTTCATGACCCTGATGTTTCACCCAGCCTGGGTCGAAGGTGGACACCCGTGCAACTTGCTGGACCAACCTTAGTTAAGGCGTGCCACCGCGTGAGTTCTCGCGACCAACTCCTGGCGTTTCGCGCGTAACTTCATCGATCCAATGTGCGTAGAAAGATACCCGCGTACTGGCGAACGTCTGTCCACATACCCCCTGACGAAATTTCCCGGAGCGGGTGTTCAAGACGTCTTCCAAAGAGCCGTCCAGCCCGTGATTGATTCCCGCCAAGGTCCAAGATCCGTTGACCTTTATGAGATTCGGGCCGCCACTGTCGCCGCCCCCAATGACGCCTTCCAGCGGTAACGCAGCATCGCCGCAGTCAAAGACGTAGCGAAGCCATGGCCCCCTGGCACTAATAATGCGATTTTCGGCACGACGCAGGGGGCCTCGATGGGCTGCGCCGTCGGAGGCGCCACTGATGTCAGTACCCGTCGCACCAGCGCCGTAAATCTCAGTCACTTGGTCGGCCTCGGCCGATCCTCGGTAAAAAGCTATTGGCTGCACGTCACCAACCGGACTCTTAAGTTCAATCAATGCTATATCGTGCATTGAGGGCATGGCTTCGTCATAGCGCTTCTTCCACGCCTCGGCGTCACCGGATTTCATCTGCTCGAACAACTTCTTCCACGTTGCATTGAAAGCATCGTAATCCGGATAAGGGATGATCCTTGAGACTTCCCTGCGCTTGCCGTTGATCGTCACATACAAGTAGTCGGTATGCGACCTCATGTATGCCACTGCGTGCGCAGCCGTGACGACCCAGCGCGTTGCTATCAATGTGCCATGCCCCTCAAAGGGCAAGTCCACTACCGCAGGTATCGATTCATAGGGGACACGATAGCGGGAGTCGGCAACATCGTGTCGCGTGACGATCGCATGGGCCGAGTTGGCAACAAGGATGATTAAAAAAATGACACAACGTGGCGCGATACGCGGCGCCATGACCAACCGTAGGATTCCCTTCATCGATTCTCCCCTTATAAACGTCTGTAGTCATATCGGCCCGGAGCGAACCCCTAGCGAGATAGTCCCACACCAAGCCTCATCATGTCGTCATTCATCGACTTCGCGACCGGCAGAAATGGGTCGAAGTCGGCCAGTCGACGAACTTGGTCAGCGTTCCTGACGAAGCTGTCAGAATGACCATCGGCCATAGTCAGCTTCGCTGGCGAAGCTGGTTAGCTGCTGTGGCGAAGGTGGGCAAGTGGCTGGCGTTTTGCAATTAGCAATTAGGGCGAGGTGATTCATCAATGTTTCCCCGCTACTGGTCGCTAATAGAAATATGGCGAGAAAGGGCGCAAAGGTCGCATGGGATCGGTTCTTTCTCTACCATTCAAGAAAATTTTGTTGAAAACGGATGTCTTTGATACTTCTCTTTTTACCAATCCGTATAGGCTCGTCGCGAAGTGGTCGTACTTTCTGCTTGTACGAAGGTGTACACAACCATTCTAGACAACACCTACCCAGAAGTGTTGCCTTTGGACCAATAAACCCCTGAGAAATCGGGGGTTTTTTTGTATCGCCAGGCTGCTGCCCGCGGCTACGTTCTGGGCAGGAGCAGGGTGGGTTGCGGTCATGGGCAGATCGCCTTCGGGCAGCACTCGAACAACCCCGATTTGTAGCGCACCTGAAGCGGCTTCAGCCGCGATGCTCTGGTGTTGAAGGGAAAAGCATCGTGACTGAAGTCGCTCCCACACGCGCGACAGGGCTGTTTCTCAGGCGGGTGCGCTGACCCGTGCGCGACCCAGCGCCACGGTGCCAGCGAACATCAGCAGCGCCGCCAGCGCGAAACCGAACACGGGGGAGACGACCGTCCATGCCAGGCCAACCATCGCGCTCGACACGAACTTTGCCGCGCCGTTGACGGTGCCCAGCGCGCCGTAGCTGATGGCGAGCGTGTCCGCGTGCACCATTTCCGCGGTCACCGTCGGCTCCAGTGCCTCCTGCACCGCGACATACAGGCCGGCGACAAAGAATACGCCGCCAAGCAGGATCACGCTGTCGACCGCAAACCAGAACGCCAGTGCGGTGAGCGTGGCGGTGAGCGCGCCCAGCACGTAGCCGGCCACCAGCACCGGCAGGTGGCCGGCGCGATCGGCGAGCGCGCCGATCGGATACGACAACAGCACCTGCACCAGATTGCGCCCTACATACATCAATCCCGCCACTTGGGCCGCGTGAACCACGCCCATGGACGGCGTGAGCAAGGTGGTGGTGGCCAGGATCAGCAAGCTGTGCGAGAAATCGCCGATGCCGAAAATGCCGACCGCACCGAGATAGCGCTTGAAGCGCAGGGGCAGGCCGCGCAGCGAACCGAAAAACTTCAGTGCCGGGTTCGGCGACTGTTGCGTATCCCTCACCAGCGTCAGAAAGGCGAGCACCGCCAGCGTGCCGGGAATGATCGACAGCCACAGCACCAGTCGAAACGGCCACGCCGGATCAGTACCGTGCAGCCGTTGCGCCCAGCCCAGCAGCGCCACGCCCAGCAGCGGCCCGGCCACCGCGCCGATGGTGTCAGTGGCGCGATGAAAGCCGAATGCCCGTCCGCGGGTTTCCGGGCTTACCGCCTGCACCACGATCGCATCGCGCAGCGGTCCGCGCAGCCCCTTGCCGAACCACGACGCCAGCCTTCCGGCCAGCAGCAGCGGCCAGCCCAGTGCGATCGCGATCAGCACCTGGCCAAGCGGCGTCAGCGCATAACCCGCCAGCACCAGCAATTTGCGGTGGCCCAGCTTCTCGGCGATGTAGCCGGAGACCATCTTGGTGAAGCTGGCCACCGCGTCGGCGGTGCCCTCGATAAGGCCCAGGGCCGCCGCCGGGATGCCCAGCACCGCCAGGAATCCCGGCAGGATCACCGTGGTGGTTTCGTAACAGAAATCGCCCAGTGCACTGGTGACGCCGGCGCCGACCACGGTGCGGTTGAGCCAGCCTGAGGGCGGCGCCGTTCCGGCGCTCGTGCCGGGCGCTTCATGCGTGTCATTCATTGACACATTCTGGTGCATTCGTGCCGGCGATTGTTTTTCCCGGCAGTCGACAGTCGGCGCCAGGAAACCGATCGAGGTGAAGGCCTGTACCGAGCGACATTCCCGCTCGAAACGAAAACCGCGGCAACCCGGGCTTGTAGGTGCGGCTTCAGCCGCGATGCTCTTGCTCTGACCAAGCGAGGAGCATCGCGGCTGAAGCCGCTCCTGCAGTTGAATAGATCAGGGCTGCCCTGAAGGGATGGATTACGGACGGCCGCCGGAACGGATCAACGCCAGTACTTCGTAGCAAGCGCCCATGGTGTGGTAGTCGGTCTTGCCGGCCGGGCTCTTTTCGTTGTCGTATTTGCGGTTGTCGCGGGTGAGGATGCGGTACCAGGCACCGTAGCGGTGATCGACGAAATGCTGCCATGAGTATGCCCACAGCTTTTCGTACCAGTCGTCGTAGACGGCCGCGCCGGTGCGCGCGTGCAACAGTGCGGCCGCGGCCAGCGATTCGGCCTGCACCCAGAAATACTTGTCGTCGTCGCAGATGCGGCCATCCGGCGCGAAGCCGTAGCAGATGCCGCCGTGTCCGTTGTCCCAGGCACGTGCCAGCGCGGTGTCGAACAGGTGCGTCGCGGTCGGCAGCAGCCAGGGTTCCTCGCGGCCGCGTTCGAGCAGCAGCGGCTCCATGATCATCAGCAGCTTGGCCCATTCGGTCTGGTGGCCAGGCTGGAAACCCCATGGGCGGAACAGGTGTTTCGGATCGTCGCGGTGGTAGTCCCAGTCGATGTTCCAGTCGGCGTCGTAATGCTCCCATACCAGTCCGTCGGCCTTGGCGGCCTGGCGGCGGGTCACGTGATCGGCGAGCGCGAGTGCGCGTTCCAGGTAATGCGGCTCGTCGCTGGCCTGATAAGCCGCCAGCATCGCCTCGCACATGTGCATGTTCGCGTTCTGACCGCGGTAGCCGCTGAAATGCCAGCCGGCATCGGCCTCGTCGCGATACAGGCCGGCGTCGGCGTCCCAGTAGTGCTGCTCCAGCAGGCGCCAGGTCTCTTCCATCCACGCCGCCGCTTCGCCGATGCCGGCCTTGTACGCTGTGGAGTAAGCGAGCAGCACGAAGGCAACGCCATAGGCGTGGTTGGTGCGGTCCTCGGGCTGCCCGTCGCGGATGGTCCAGGCATAGCCGCCGGTGTGTGGATCGCGATGGACCTCGCGCAGGTAGCGCAGGCCGTGCCGCGCGGCATCGAGGTATTCGGCGTTGCCGAACTCGATCGCCGCCAGGGCGTAGGTGACCACGAAGCGCGTGCTGCTGACCAGGTGCCGATGGCTGCGATCGTAGATCGTGCCGTCGTCCTTGAAATAGTGGAAGAAGCCGCCGGCCGGATCGATCGCGTGCGGATGATAGAACGCCATCGTCTGCGCGATGTGCTCGCGCAGGAAATCGGCGGAACGGAAATCGGGCGTGGCGGTTGCGGCACTCATGCCGGTTGCTCCATGAAGGCCAGCACTTCGTCGCCGCGCGGCATCGCGGCGAACGAACCCTGGCGGGTGACGGTCAGTGCGCCGCAGGCGGCGGCGAAGCGCAGCATGGCGTGCAGGCGCGGCAGCTCGCTGACCAGCTGATCGATCCGCTGGGGGGCTGCATCGAGCTCGGCCAGGCAGCACAGCAGGCCGCCGACGAAGGCGTCGCCGGCGGCGGTGGTGTCGACCGCTTCGACCGGGTAGCACGGGAGCTCGCCCTCGGCGTCGGGGTGGAACCAGCGCAGCGGTCGCGCGCCGTCGGTCACCACGACCAGGCGCGTACGGCCCAGCCACAGCCGGTCGATCGCGGCCTGTTCGCCATCCACCGCGAGCCACGCGAATTCCTCGGCGGACATCTTCACCACATCGGCCAGATGCAGCGCCGGCCATAGCAGCGGACGCGGGTCGGTATCGGCCGGCCACAGCGCCGGACGCAGATTGACGTCGAAGCTGACCAGCGCACCGACGCCGTGCGCGCGCTGCATGCCTTCGCGCGTGGTCGCCGCCAGGTCCGGATCGGTCATGCTGTTCGAGCAGACGTGGAACACCGCGACGTCGCGGAACGTGTCCGGGCGGAAGTCGGCCGGCCGGAACAGCAGGTCGGCCGTATGCTCGCGATAGAAGCTGAAACTGCGTTCGCTGCTGGCGTCGAGCGTGACGAAGGCGAGCGCGGTGTTCGCAGCTTTGGTGCGGGCGATGTCGTCGGTACCCACGCCGGCATGCTGCAGGCTGTCGAGCAGAAAATCGCCAAAACGGTCGCTCGCCAGCATGCCGGCAAAGCGCGCCCTGCCGCCGAGCCGGGCAGCGGCGACGGCGACATTCGCCGGCGCGCCGCCGGCGAACGGCACGAAGCTGGCGGCAAAGCCGTGATCGTCGCGGGCGTTGGCGTGCAGGTCGATCAAGGCCTCGCCGAAGCACAGGATGGGGCGCTCGGTCATGCCTGTTCGTTCCCGCTGAGGTTCGATGCCGGCGCAGTGCGGATTTTCGAACCGCTGACGCCGTAGAACACGATGTACAGATAGCACAGCAGCGGCAGGAAGAACGCGTGCTGCAGGCCGATGTGATCGGCGAGCGCGCCTTGCACGTAGGGGACGATCGCGCCGCCCACGATGGCCATGATCAGCAGGCTGGACGCCTTGCTGGTCATCGGTCCAAGCCGTTCGATGCCCAGCGCGAAGATGGTCGGAAACATGATGGAGTTGAACAAGCCGATCGCGATGATGCTGTACATCGCCACGCTGCCGGTACTCGACATCGTGGTGAGCACCAGCAGCGCGTTGATCAGGGCGAACAGGGCGAGCAGGCGGCGCGGCGAGAACTTCGCCATCAGGGCCGAACCGATGAAGCGCCCGATCATCGCGCCACCCCAGTACCAGGACACGTAATTGGCGGCCTGCTGCTCGCTCATGTGGCCGATGTCGGGCATCGAGAGGTAATTGACCATGAAGCTGCCGATCGAGACCTCGGCGCCGACATAGAAGAAGATGCCGAGCACGCCGAACAGCACGTGCGGATGGCGCAGTACCTCCGCGAAGCTGTGCCTGTCATGGTCGCCCTTGTCGGTGGCTTCGGTCAGCGCCGGCAGGCGGAACAGCCACACGAAGATCGCCAGCAGGAACAGCACCACGGCCAGCCCGATGTAAGGCCCCTGCACCGCCTGCGCCTGCTGGGTCTGGTAGGCCAGCTGCTGGGCGGGCGCCAGCGTCGCCAGTTCGGTCGGGCTTTTCACAATGTTGGACAGGATCAGCAGGCCACCGAACCACGGCGCCAGAAACGTACCGAATGAATTCAGCGCCTGTGCCAGGGTCAGCCGGCTGGAGCTGGTCCGCTCCGGGCCGAGCAGTGCCACATACGGATTGGCGGCCACCTGCAGCACCGTGATCCCGGTCGCCAGCACGAACAGCGCGCCCAGGAAGGCCGGATACAGATGCAGGCCGGCTGCCGGCCAGAACCCGATCGCACCGAGCCCGGCGATCGCCAGGCCGGCGACGATGCCTTTCTTGTAGCCCAGCGCGGCGACCAGCCGGCCGGCCGGCATCGCCATCAGGAAGTAAGCGCCGAAGAAGGTGAACTGCACCAGCATCACTTCGGCGTAGCTCAGCTGGAAGATCGATTTCAGGTGCGGGATGAGGATGTCGTTCAGGCAGGTCAGGAAGCCCCACATGAAGAAGATGACCGTGACCACGCCCATCGCCGTCGGGTAGTCGGTGTAACGCTCGCCCGATCGGGGGGCGGTGTCGGGTGTCGGTGACAAAGGAGTGGCGAACGCCATGCGAATTCCCCAGAAGTGAGTTCAAGCGGTGGGTGGTGGACAGCTGCTTTCGCGCACCACCAGTTGCACCGGTGCGATGGTCTGGCGGCTTGCGGCTTGCGGTTGCTGTAGTCGCTGCAGGACCAGCTGCGCCGCCTGCCGGCCACGCTCCTGCGGCGCGGTCGACATGGTGGTCAGCGGCGGCATGCCCAGTGCCGCCTCGGCGATGTCGTCGAAGCCGGTCAGCGCGAAATCCCTGCCTGGGCGCACTCCGCGCTGATGGAGACCGAGCATCAGCCCCAGTGCGACAGCATCGTTGTAGCAGACGGCGGCGGTCGGCACGTGGGCCGCGTCGAACAGCGCACCGGTGCGGTGGGCGGCATCGAGGCGGGTCGGCGCGCATTCGATGCGCCAGTCCGGTTCGATGCGCAGCTTGGCCGCCCGCATCGCGTCGACATAACCGGCATGACGGTGCCGGCACGAACTGGAGTCTTGATGACCGCCGAAGAACGCGATGCGCTGGTGGCCGCGGGCAATCAGGTGCTCGGTCGCAAGCCGCGCGCCGCGCTGGTTGTCCAGCATCAGCTGATCCCAGTGCGCGAACTCGGGCAGGGCGCCGCCCAGTTCGCGGTTGAACAGCAGCAACGGCGCGCGCCTGCCGACCACGGCCAGCACGTCATGCGCATTGCTGTGCTCGGCCGGCGACAGGATGATGCCGCCTGGGCCATGTTCGAGCAGTGAACCCAATACCGCCTGCTCGCGCTCGGCCGACTCGCCGGTGCAGCCGAGCAAGGTGACGAAGCCGGCAGCGCCCAGCGCTTCATCCACCCCGGCGGCGAATTCGGCGAAGAACGGATTCGCCAGATCGTTCAGGATCAGTGCGATGCTGGACGAACTCCGCCGGCGCAGATTGGCCGCGGCGCGGTTGTAGACATAGCCTTGCCGGCGCAACTCCTCCTCGACCCGTGCGCGGGTGAGCTTGTGTACCAGCGGGCTGCCGCGCAGTACCAGCGACACGGTGGCGCGCGACACGTCGCAGCCCGCGGCGATGTCGTTCAAGGTCACTTTGCGGCCAATCGGGGTATGGCTCGACATGCAGTTTGCCTGATTAGAACGATCCAAATGTAACTTATCGACGCAGTTGCACACGTCGCGTTGCAACATGCCTTACCCGGCGACCGGTGTTAGCGTGCGATTTTGAATCGTACCAAAAGGCAGGGTTGACGATGATTGTCCGGTTGCGCGATGTAGTCCCCTACCTGCTCGGCGCCGCGGTCGGCATCGCCGTCCTGGTGCCCGCGGCCGCGCGGGCCGCGGACCGCCAGGGTGGCCATGCGGCTGCCGTCGACCCGCGCATCGGCACGGGCGGCGACGGGCATACGTTTCCCGGCGCCACGGTACCGTTCGGCATGATCCAGCTGTCGCCGGACACGGCGATGCCGGACTTCAAGCATGCCTACAAGTGGGCCGCCGGCTATCAATACGCCGACACCAGCATCATGGGTTTCTCGCACACGCACTTTTCCGGCTCCGGGCATTCGGATCTGGGCGACGTGCTGGTGATGCCGGTCGCGGGCGAGGTGAAGCTGGATCCGGGCGATCCGGCCAAGCCCGGCAGCGGTTACCGTTCGCGCTTCAGCCATGCCAGCGAAGTCGAGCGGGCCGGCTATTACGCGGTGACGCTGAGCGACTACGGCGTACGCGCGGAGTTGACCGCCGGGCGCCGGATCGGCTGGCATCGCTACACGTTCCCGGTCGGCAAGCCGGCGCATGTGCTGCTGGACCTGCGTCCCAGCATCTACGACTACCCCGGCAAGGTGCTGTGGGCGAGCCTGCGCGTGCGCGCCGACGGCACCGTCACCGGCTGCCGCACCACCCGCGGCTGGGCCCCGGGGCGCGAGCTGTGTTTCGCGATGCGCTTCTCGCAGCCGATGACGTCGCGCGAGCTGTACGACCGCGAGACGGACGTCGCCTACAAGGGTTTCGCCGGACCCGGTTACCGGCCCGAGGACAGTGACGCGCAGAACGGTCGCGCCCTGGTCGGCGTGTTCGATTTCGGCGAGTTGAAGCGGCCGCTGCAGGTGAAGGTGGCGATCTCGCCGGTCAGCGAGGCGAATGCGACCGCCAACCTCGACAAGGACGGCGCGGGCTGGGATTTCGACGCGCGCCGCGCGGAAGCCACGGCGGCGTGGAACAAGGCGCTGTCGGTGATCGACGTGGACGGTTCGCCGGCGCAGCGCACCGGCTTCTACACCTCGCTGTACCACGCGATGCTGGCGCCCACGCTGAGCATGGACGTCAACGGCGAATATCGCGGGCCGGATCATCAAGTGCATCGCGCGGACGGCTTCGAGTTCTATTCCAGCTGGTCGCTGTGGGACGTCTACCGCGCCGAGGAGCCCTTGATGGTGCTGCTGCGGCCCGACCTCAGCACGCAGTTCATCCGTTCGCTGGTCGCCGCGCGCGAGGCCAGTCCGTTCGGCATCCTGCCGGTGTGGGCGTATCAGGGGCTGGAGACGTGGTGCATGATCGGCTATCACGCAGTGCCGGTGATCGCCGATGCGTACATCAAGGGCATCCGCGGCTTCGATGCGGATCGGGCGATGAAGGCGATGGTGGCCAGCGCCAGCTACGGGCCGTACGGCGATCTGGCCGATTACATGAAGCTCGGCTACGTGCCGATCGACAAGGAGGTGGAAGCCGCCTCGAAAACCCTGGAATACGCTTACGACGACTGGTCGCTGGCGCAGATGGCCAGGGCGATGGGCAAGACCGGCATCGCGTCCGCGTTCGACAAGCGCGCCGGCAACTGGCGCAACGCATGGGATCCGAAAACCGGTTTCATGCGCGCACGCCTGAGCAATGGCCAGTTCCGCGAACCGTTCGATCCGACGTTCGCCGGTTACGGCAGCGACTACACCGAAGGCAATGCATGGCAGTACTCCTGGTACGTGCCGCAGGACGTTGCCGGGCTGATCGGTGCGATGGGAGGCGACGCGAAGTTCGTCGCCAAGCTCGACCAGGTATTCGATGCCAAGGTCGACCCGGCGCATTTCAAGAACGTCGAGGACATCACCGGCCTGATCGGCTGGTACGCTCACGGCAACGAGCCCAGCCACCATATCGCCTACCTGTACGACTACGCCGGCGCGGCGTGGAAGACCCAGGCCAGGCTGAAGCAGATCATGGACAGCCAGTACGCGGCGCGGCCGGATGGACTGGCCGGCAATGACGATCTCGGCCAGATGTCGGCCTGGTACGTTTTCACGGCGCTGGGCTTTTATCCGGTGACCCCGGCCAGCGACGAATACGCGATCGGCCGGCCATTCGTGGCGAGGGCCGCGATCCATCTCAGCAATGGGCACACGTTCACCGTCAGCGCCACGCCGCTGGACGACGCGCACCCGTATGTCGGCTCGGTAACGCTCAACGGCAAGCCGCTGGATCGCACGTATCTGCGCCATGCCGACATCCTGGCCGGCGGCGAACTGCATTTCAGCATGCAGGCCGAGCCGAACCGGGACTGGGGTCGCAGCGACGCGGCACGGCCCGCCGCGATGAGCCGTTACGGCCAATGAGCATCGCCCCCGCTTCACGGGCGGTTGGCGGAAACATGCCAGAATGCCCGCAGTCTTTTCCACATCGGGTTGGCCGATGCCGCAGCACACATGAAAGTGCGAGGCCTGCGCTGGAGCACCGTCGGCATGCTGCTGGCGGTGCTGGTCATCGTGGCGCTGCCTTATGTGGTCACGCTCAGCAATTCGCGTGATGCGCAGCAGGCCGCCGCCTGGGTGACCCATTCCAACATAGTGAAATCGCTGACCTACCAGGTGGCCTACGCCATGCAGGACAGCGAGTCGGCGTGCTACCGGTTGCTGGCTGGCGACGGCAACGACTCGACCCGCAAGCGTGCCCTGCTGGCCGGCCAGCAGGTGCCGCGGCTGCTGCGGCAACTGCGCGCGATGACGCGGGACAATCCGAATCAGCAGACGGCGATCAGTGCGCTGGAAAGCGGCGTGGATGGCCGCATCGCCTTGATGAGTCATGCACTGTCGCGTCTGCGGCAGGGCGACGCGGCGGGCGCGCGGCAATCGTTGCGCGATGGCGGCGACCTGTTCGCGATCGACAGCGAGATCGCCGACATCGTGCAGAACGAGGACGGCCTGCTGAAGGCGCGTCAGGCGAATGCCGGAAAGCAGATTTTCAATGGCCGCGTGGTGCTCAGCATCACCGCGCTGGCCCAGCTGCTGTTGTTGACGATCATCGTGATCATGTCCGAGCGGCAGATCGGCCAGCGTCGCCTGGCCGAGACCCGCGAAGGGCGCGCGGTGCTGCGCTCCCAGCTGATTTTTCAGGCCGTGCGGGAGCCGATCGCGCTGTTCGACAAGGATCTGAACAGCTTGCTGGTCAACAACGCCTTCCGCGAACTGTACGGTATGGAGCCCGGCCGGAATGCCCAGCCGCTGGCCGGCATCGGCGACGGCGCATGGAACGACAATGTCCTGTTGCAGCGGCTGAACGACGTGCTGTTGCGCGATCGCGAATTGTGGGATCACGACGTGATCCAGCGCACCGTCGATGGCATCGACCGCCATGTAGTCATCAATGCGCGCCGCCTGCAGCAGCAGGACACCGATGCGCCGGCGCTGCTGCTGACGGTCAGCGATGTCACCACACGCGCACTGGCCGAGCAGAAGGTGAGCGAGCTCAATCGCCAGCTGGAAGGCAAGGTGGCCCAGATTTCCGACGTCAACCGCGAGCTGGAGGCTTTCAGCTATTCGGTATCGCACGATCTGCGAGCGCCGTTGCGCCACATCTCCGGGTTCGCGCGCAAGCTGGAACATCATCTGGGCGGCCACGCCGACGACAAGGCCAACCACTACATCGAGATCATTGCCGGTTCGGCCCAGCGCATGGCCCAGCTGATCGACGATCTGCTGGTGTTCTCGCGGCTTGGCCGCGGTCCCCTGCGGCTGCAGGCGATCGACATGCAGTCGGTGGTCGACGAGGCCCGTTCGCTGGCCGAATCGGAGGCTCAGGATCGGCGTATCGTATGGAAGATCGCGCCGTTGCCGATGGTAATCGGGGACGAGAACATGCTGCGGACGGTATGGCAGAATCTGCTCGGCAACGCGGTCAAGTACACCGGCCACTGCGAGGTGGCGCGGATTGAAGTGAGCGTGCAGCAGGGACGACGTGGCGACTACGAATTCACCGTGGCCGACAATGGCGCCGGCTTCGACATGCAATATGCGGACAAGCTGTTCGGCGTGTTCCAGCGCCTGCACCGCGCTTCGGACTTTCCGGGCAACGGTATCGGACTGGCGAACGTGCGGCGGATCGTGGCCCGCCATGGCGGGCGGGTCTGGGCCGAAGCCGAACCGGGTCAGGGGGCCCGCTTCCATTTTTCATTGCCGGCCACCGACGCGGCCGGCGCACCTATCGAGAGTCGAGCATGAACAAGAAGGACCTGCGCACCATCCTGCTGGTCGAAGACAGCACCGCCGATGCCGAGATGGCGATGGACGCGCTGGGCGAGGCCCACCTGGTCAATCCGGTGGTGCACGTGGAAGATGGTGTGGAGTGCCTGGACTATCTTTATGCGCGGGGTGCGTGGGTCTCGCGCGAGCCGGGCGACCCGGCGGTGGTGCTGCTGGACATCAAGATGCCGCGCATGAACGGGCTGGACGTGCTGACCCAGATGCGCAGCGATGAGCGGTTGCGGCGGATTCCGGTGGTGATCCTGTCTTCCTCGCGCGAGGAAAGCGACCTGGCGCGCAGCTGGGATCTCGGCGCCAACGCCTATGTGATCAAGCCGGTCGATGTGGATCAGTTTTTCGATGCGGTGCGCACGCTGGGACAGTTCTGGGCCGTATTGAACCAGGCGCCCGAAAAGGATTGACCGGGCGACGACAAAGAGAGGGAGCGCGGCTCGCGACGGGCGTGCGAACGTCGGCAAAGCTTCTTAATAGGTAGTCGCAGGAATCAACATGCCAAACCGGCAACTTCGGGCAATGCCGACCATCCGCGTGCTGCAGCTCGAGGACAACGAACTCGATGCCGAGCTGGTGCTGGCCGAGCTCGACGCTGACAGCATTGCCTATGAAGCGCGGCGGGTCGACGACAAGGCGCGCTTCATGGCCGCGCTGGACGAGTTCAAACCGCACATCGTGTTGTCCGATCTCAGCATGCCCGGTTTTTCCGGCCAGCATGCACTCGACCTGCTGCGGACGCGCGACGAAGACCTTCCCTTCATCTTCGTCTCCGCCACGCTGGGTGAAGAGGCGGCGATCGAGGCGTTGCGCAACGGCGCCACCGACTACATCCTCAAGCAGAACCCGGCCCGGCTGGCCAGCGCGGTGCGCCGCGCCCTGAGCGAAGCCGAGGCGCGGCGGGCCAGTCGCAGGGCGGAGTCCGAGCTGATCCGCGCACAGCGTTTCGAAAGCCTGGCGATGCTCGCCGGCGGCCTGAGCCACGACTTGCGCAACCTGCTGCAGCCGCTGCTGCTGGCCGGCGACAGTCTGCAGGACTATCAGCACGATCCACGCCTTGCGCGGCTAGGCAAGCTGGTGCGCGATTGCGGCAAGCGCGGCCTGGACATGGTGCACTCGATGCTGTCGTTCGCGCGGGGGGCGCGACGCGCCGAGCAGGTGAAACTGGGCGCTC
Source organism: Rhodanobacter terrae (assembly GCF_042657005.1). Classification (NCBI taxonomy): domain Bacteria; kingdom Pseudomonadati; phylum Pseudomonadota; class Gammaproteobacteria; order Lysobacterales; family Rhodanobacteraceae; genus Rhodanobacter; species Rhodanobacter terrae. The sequence continues at coordinate 112,252 of NZ_JBHSNG010000012.1, read as the reverse complement.
TGCTCAGTGCGTTCGATCTGCTGATGCAGGGCAGCGTGCCGCGCACGGTATCCATGGAACTTGTCATCGACGACCCCGAGCTGTCGTTCGAGGGCAACCACACCGAACTGCAGCAGTGCCTGCTCAACCTGTGCCTGAATGCGATCCAGGCCATGCCGGACGGCGGCAACCTGCGCATCGAGACAGCGCAGAAGGAGCTGGCGGAGGATTTCTTCCTGCCTGAAGAACCGTCGCGGTCGTGCCGCTACCTGCAGATCAGCGTGATCGACGACGGTCCCGGCATGGATCAGAAAGTGCTGGACCACCTGTTCGAGCCGTTCTTCACCACCAAGGAAACCGGTACCGGACTGGGCCTGGTGTCGTGCCAGCGCATCGTCGGCAGCCATGGCGGCGTGATGCGGGTCGATAGCGAACCGGGCCGCGGCACCCGCTTCGACCTGTATATCCCGCTGGAGGAAACGGTAGCGGACAGCGACCAGAAGGACGACCAGGACGGTCTGGAAGGCGCCGCCGAGCGCGTGCTGGTGGTGGCGGAAGAGGCCGGCCAGCTGTCTCTGCTGGCCGATACGCTTGACGCCTACGGCTACCAGGCGCATGCCAGCCAGAGCGGTACCGCAGCGCTGCTATGGATCGAGGCCGGCGGACCGCCCGACCTGGTGGTGCTGGATGCGGACATGAACCTGTTCACCGGGGTGCGCACGCTGGCTGCGCTGATCGAGCAGGGCTATGGCGGTGCGGTGATCCTGCTGGCGCGCCCCGGCGCAACGCCGGATCTGCAGGAATTGCCGCCGCTGGAGCACCTCTACGTGATCGACAAGCCGGTCACCACCCAGGTATTGCTGCGCACGCTGCGCAAGGCACTGCAGGCGGCCGACAACGGCAGCTAGCCCGGCCGTCTCATTTCGCGCGCAGTATGGCCACTCAGGGGGTGCCCGTGTTGACGTATTACTTCGATCTGGCCCTGCGCAGTTGCCGGCGCAGCAAGGCCTTGACGGCGCTCGTGGTGGTGTTGATGGGTTGTGGCGTGGCCACCTGCATGGTCACCTACGCGGTGTTCCGCGCCACTGCGGCCGACCCGATCCCGTGGAAATCGGACCAGCTGTTCGTACCGCAGATCGACAACTTCGGGCCGGTGCACGATTGGAAGGGCGAGCCGCCGATCCTGCTGAGCTATACGGATGCCGAGGCGTTCCTGCACGCGCGGCAGGCGCGGCGGCAGACGCTGATCTACGGCAGCAAGTGGACGGTGCTGCCGGACGATGCGCGGCGGCAGCCGTTCTCGCAGGAAGGCGATGCGGTCAGCCGCGATTTTTTCACGATGTTCGATGCGCCGTTTCGTTACGGCAGTGACTGGTCGGTCAATGACGATGATCGACGCGCGGCGGTGGTGGTGATCAGCCGTGCACTCAATCGGAAGCTGTTCGGCGGCGCCGACAGCGTGGGCCGCGAGATCAACCTGGACGCGCACGCTTATCGCATCGTCGGCGTGCTGGACGACTGGAATCCCCGCCCGCGCTTCTTCGACGTGAGCAGCACGTTCTATCCCTTCAGCCATCCCCGCCAGCTCTATATCCCGTTCAATCGCGCCATCGATCTGCAGAAAGCCACCAGCGGCAACTTCTATTGCAGTGCGGACACCGTCAATCCCGACCTGCCGAACTGGGACAGCATCTTGCACAGCGAATGCGCGTGGATAGCCGCATGGGTGGAACTGCCCACGCGTACCGACGTCGAGCATTACCGCGACTATCTGCACAACTATGCGGCCGAGCAGCAGCGCCTGGGACGCTTTGCGTGGCCGGCCAACGTACGCCTGTCCAATGTCAGGCAATGGCTGGACCTGTATCTCAATCATGTGGTGCCGAAGGCCTCGGCATTGTCAGTGGTCGTCTCAGTCAGTTTTCTGCTGATCTGCCTGGTCAACGTGGTGGGGTTGATGCTGGCCCGCTTCATGCGCCGTGCGCCGGAGATCGGCGTGCGCCGCGCGCTGGGTGCGTCGCGCGGCGCGATCTATCGCCAGTTTCTGACCGAGGCGGCGGCGATAGGAATGGCTGGCGGCCTGCTGGGACTGCTGCTGACGGCGCTGGGCATGGCCGGCATCGGCCAGGTGTTCGAACCGGAGGTTGCCCGGCTGGCGCGGCTGGACGCGTCACTGTTGCTGTTGACGGTGCTGGTCGCGGTGCTCACCACGCTGACTGCGGCGCTTTATCCCACCTGGCGTGCTGCCCAGGTGCAGCCGGCATGGCAGCTGAAGTCGAACGGATGAGCACATCCGGATGAATCCATTTCGACAGATTGGGCCGATCCTCGCGGCGCTGCGCCGGCACAAGATGGCCACGCTGCTCATCGTGCTGCAGATCGCGCTGACCCTGGCGGTGGTCAGCAACGCGCTGTTCATCGTCAAGACGCGCGTGCTGCATCTGTCGCGGCCGACGGGCACTGACGAGGCGCATCTGTTCGTGATCAGGAACGAATGGATCGGCCAGCCGGACGTGCCGCATATCGATGCGCAGATGCGCGCCGACCTGACGACGCTGCGCAACCTGTCGGGCGTGCGCGACGCGTTCGCCAGCCAGGCCTACCCATTCGGCGGCTGGGGCGGACTGGCCCGCATCAAGCGTCAGGTCGATCAAACGGAAAAGCCGCAGTTTGCGATCACTTATTTTGCCGATCAGCATGCACTCGACACGTTCGGCATCGCGCTGGTGGCGGGCCGCAACTTCCGCGCCGACGAGATCGGCAGCCTCGGACCGTACGACAAGTCGATGCCGGCGGTGGTCATCATCACGCGCGACCTGGCCCGCAAGCTCTTTCCGGACAGCGCGGCCGTGGGCAGGCGCGTCTATCTGGCCGACACTGGCCCGAGCACGATCATCGGCGTGGTCGATCGCCTGGAAGGTGCTTACGTCGGCAGCACCACGCGCTCGATCGACGAGGACACGGTGCTGGTGCCGGCGCGTTACGCGAATCCCGACGGCGTGGTCTATCTGGTGCGTACGCAACCGGGCGAACTGGCCACGGTACTGCACGCGGCGCCGGCCGCGCTGGTGGCACAGAATCGCATGCGCCTGATCAGTCCGCAGGATGGCGTGATCACCCTCGCCCGTGCGCGTGCGCAGGGCTACGCCACCGATCGTGGCGTGGCGATCATGATGGCGGCGATCTGTGCGCTGTTGCTGCTGGCGACGGCCGGCGGCATCGTGGGTCTGAGCAGTTTCTGGGTCGGCCAGCGGCGTCGATCCATCGGCGTGCGGCGCGCGCTGGGCGCGACGCGTGGCGACATCCTGCGTTATTTCCAGGCCGAGAACGCCTTGATCGTGGGCATCGGCGTGGTGCTGGGCGCGATGCTCGGGGTGGCCGCGAATCTGTCGTTGATGACGCATTACGAACTGCCGCGGATGCCGCTGTGGGTGCTCGCAGTCGGCGCGGCGTTGCTGTGGCTGCTTGGGCAGCTGGCCGTGCTCGGCCCGGCGCAGCGCGCGGCCGCCGTGCCGCCGGTGGAGGCGACTCGCTCGGTGTGAGCGGTCATTTGCACCTTGTGGGAGCGACTTCAGTCGCGATGCCTTTTCGCCAGATTGAAGAGCATCGCCCACAGGGTGGGCTCCTGCGGGAAGCGGGGCTCAGTCGATGCCGAGCTTCTTGAGCTTGTAGCGCAGGGCGCGGAAGGTGATGCCGAGTTTGCGGGCGGCGGCGGTCTTGTTGTAGCGGGATTCTTCCAGCGCCTTGACGATGGCCGTGCGTTCGAGATTGCTGATGTAGTCGTCGAGACCGCCGTTGGCGCTGGCGGCAGCCGGCGCCGGCGTCGCCGAAGCATCGTGGCCTGCGGCCGCCGCCAGCGCGTCATGGCCGGCGCGCGCACTGCGCTGCGGCAGCATCAGATCGAACGCGTCGATGATCGCACCGTCGCACATCGCCATGGCGCGTTCGAGGATGTTTTCCAGCTCGCGAACGTTGCCGGGGAAATCGTACGACTCCAGCGCGTCGCGCGCCGCCGGCGACAGCTGGCCGATGCTCTCGCCGCTCTTGCCGGCCAGCGCCTTGAGGATGAAGGCGGACAGCAGCGGCACGTCGCCGCGGCGCTCGCGCAGCGGCGGCACGCGCAGCTCGATCACGTTGATGCGGTAGAACAGGTCCTGGCGGAACTGGCCTTGTTCGACCAGCTGGCCGAGGTTCTTGTGGGTGGCCGACAGGATGCGCACATCCACCGGAATCTCGTCGCGGCCGCCGATCGGGCGCACCGCTTTTTCCTGGATGGCGCGCAGCAGTTTCACCTGCATGTGCAGCGGCAGCTCGGCCACTTCGTCGAGGAACAGCGTACCGCCCTGGGCAGCCTGGAACAGGCCTTCCTTGTCGGTGCCGGCGCCGGTGAAGCTGCCTTTGCGATGGCCGAAGAATTCGCTTTCCATCAGCTCGGACGGAATCGCCCCGCAGTTGACCGGCACGAACGGCCCGCTGGCGCGCGGACCTTGTTCGTGGATCAGCCGGGCCACCAGCTCCTTGCCCACGCCCGATTCGCCGGCAATATAGACCGGCGCCTGGTTGCGCGACAGTTTGCGGATGGTGGCGCGCACCTGCTGCATCGCCGCCGAGTCGCCGATCAGGCGCTCGCTGGAATCGCCGGTCTTCGCGGCGGCGACGCCGCTGCGCTTCTCTTCGGCCAGCCGCAATGCGGTGCGCACCAGTCCGCGCAGCATCTGGATGTCGACCGGCTTGGAGACGAAGTCGAATGCGCCGGCCTTCAGTGCGTTCACGGCGGCGTCGACGTTGCCGTAGGCGGTGATCATCGCCACCGGCATGTCCGGATGGTTCGCCGCGATCAGCTCGATCACCTCGTGGCCGTTGCCGTCCGGCAGCCTCATATCGGTGAAGCAGAGGTCGTAGCTGCGTTCGGCCAGCGCGCGACGCGCTTCGGTCACGGTGCCCACGGCATCGACCTGAAGGTCCATCCGGCCCAGCGTGATGGTCAGCAGTTCGCGGATATCACGTTCGTCATCAATGACCAGGACGGTCTGTGGGTTCATGGCACGGCGCGTGGCTATCGATGCGATGGAGAATACCCGGCCCCGCGCTGCGAGGCAAAGACTGTCAGCGTCCCAGCCTGCGGTCGAAGAACTTCACCATCACGGCATAGGCCTGGCGGGATTCGGGCATTTCCGGGTCCGAGAAGAACGAATGCCACATGCCGGCCCAGACATGCAGCTCGGTGTCCACCCCGGCCGCGGCCAGCAATGCCTGGCTGTGCACGACCGAGCTCATGGTGAAGTCGCGCGTGCCGGCGATCAGCAGGGTCGGCGGGAATTTCGCCAGCAGCGCGGGCGAGTTGGCGGGAAACACCAGGGGATCGCTGGCCTTGGCGCCGTTGAAGTACGGCAGGTCGGCCAGCTGCAGCGGCCGGCCCGGCGGGGGATCGCCGCTCAGCACGGGCGCCACGTAGGCGGAATCGCCGCCGAGGTCGCTGATCGAGCCGCAAAAGGTGCCGATCGCCCCCGGCACCGGCAACTTGCTGGTGATGATGCGCGCCACCGCCTCGCCGGTGAGCACGCCGCCGGCGGAGCAGCCGTAAATGCCGATGTTCCTGGCCGGATACTGCTTGAGCAGGGCACGATAAACCGCCTCGACGTCCTCGCTGGCGGCCGGGAAGACATGCTCCGGCCCTTGCCGGTAGTCGACGCTGACGACCTTGATCCGGCCCAGGCTGGCCAGCGGGATCGACTCCACCAGCCCGCCGCTGCGCGCGCCCCAAAGGAACGCGCCGCCGTGCAGGTTGATCAGCACGCGGTGTCGCTGCGAGGCGGCGATGCCCCGCGCCGGCAGCACCACGTTGGTGGGCACGCCGCCGAGGGTCTGGGCGCGGATGCTCACCGGATAAATTTTTCGCATGCGATCGGCGCGGTCGGTGTTGATCCTGTCGTAGTAAGTGCGGCTGGCAGCGATAGATCCGATGCCCGGTGCATGCCGGCCTTGTTCGAGCATGATCTGGAACTGCCTGCGCGCCTCGGGCGAGGCGTACGCCGAGTAGGGCACGACGAAAGACGGCACGCTCACGTTGCCGTCGCGGTCGACAGGGGGCCGCTGCGTCGTCTGCGCGGCGACCGCGGCGGCACCGAGCAATCCGGCACAGCACAGGATGACCCGTGTCAGCTGTCGGGGGCGTGCTGCGGGCATGACCTTTCTCCTCGTCGATGCGGGTGGCGATGGCGGTTCAGAGTGCGTGGCGTACCAGTTCCGGCTTGCCGTCCGCTGCACGCCGGACCGTGATGTCGTAGTAGCGGCCGCGCAAGCTGACGTGCTTCAGCCTGAACGACTTCCACGGCGGCGGCAGCACCGGCGCGTACGCCTGGACCAGCCCGTCCTGTTCGATGCGCAGGCCGGTGAAGCCGTAGATGAGGCTCTGCAGCAGGCCGCCCGAGGCGGTCAGGAAATAGCCGGTGTTGTTGGTGGCGGTCTCGGTGCGCACGTTGAACGGCGGCTTCAGCACGTGGGTGGTGAGGTTGCGCTGGAACCACGCGCCGGCCGTCTTCGCGTCGCCCAGCGCGGCGGCGGCGATCGACACCGGCGAAAGCCCCATGCTGTTCGGCTCCTGCCGCGACCGTTCGATCAGCCCCATCGCGTAGTTGAAATCGTGGCGACGCACGTCGGCGCTCATCGGCATATCCAGCGAGGGATAGGCGAGCGCCGGCAACGCGGTGTCGCCCCAGGCATCGATGTCGTGCGCCACGCTTTCGTCGAAATCGAGATGGTGCCCGTCCTTCGCGGAGAACGGGATGTGCAGTTGCGCGGCGACATCCGACCAGTGCGGGTCCGGCTTCACGCCGACGACGGACGCGGCGGCGACGGCGATGTTCAGCGCCTTGCGCGCCGAGGCGTTGGTGAACGTGTCGTTCGGGACGTCGTTGTAGGCCTCAAGCACAGAGGTGACGTGCTGGATCTCGTAGCGGTGCCGGCTTGCCGCCCAGGTCGCGCGGCTGGCCCAGAAATCCGCCACGTCGCGTATCACCGGCCAGCCGTGGCGGGCCAGCCACTGGCGATCGCCGCTGGCCAGGTAATACTGCCACTGGGCGATGGCGACGTCGGCGTTGACGTGGATCTCGCGCTCGCCGAGTACGTAGGCCATGTGCGGCGTCTGCTCGCTGCCGTCCTGCGGATCGGCCTCCCACGGGAACATCGCGCCGCGCAGGCCGCGTGCCTGCGCGCGGGCTTCGGCCGCGGGCAAGGTGCGTGAGCGGAACATCACCAGCGATTTCGCCCGCTGCGGATGCAGCAGCAGCAGCGCGGGAAAGACCCAGGTGTCGCTGTCCCAGAACACGTGGCCGGCGTAGCCGGGCGTCATGCCGCAGGCACCGGCCGGCCAGGCGGTGTCAGGGGCAGTGTTGGACAACAGGTAGTAGAGGTCGGAGTGGACGACCTGCTGCGCCTGCGGATCGCCGTCGATGCGGATATCCGATGCCCACAGTTTGCTCCAGGCGTGGAGATGCGCGTCGAGCAGATGCTGGAAGCCGGCCGTGCGTGCAGCCACGGCCAGCGCGCGATCCTGCTTCGCGTCGTCGCCCCAGCCTGCGCGCGACAGCGCGACGAATTTGGCGAAGGCGTAGGTCTGTCCCTTGCGCACTTTCACGGTGAGGTTCAGCGCCAGCCGATAGGCGCTCCGATACACCCGCAGGGCGGTGGGCTGCAGGCCCGCGGGCAGATCGATCGCGGCCGCCTCGGCCATGGCCAGGCCTTGCTCGGCGTGGCCGTCCAGCCACAGCGTGCGGTCGCCCGTGTCGCCATCGGCGGTGGTGACGTGCGTGTCGCCGTGGTACCAGAGCGCCGCGCGGTCGGGCGTGGCCGGTGCGACGGGTTCGAGCTTCAGGTTGTTCGCCGCCATCGCCTCCTGCATTTCATCGCCGCTCAGGCGCGTCAGCGGGAAACGCGGCTGATGCGGCGCCCACAGATTCAGCGCAAACGACAATTCCACCTCGCCGTCGAACTCCGGCGTGATCGACAACCGGGTCGCGGCGAGATGCGGCGACGCCTGGCTGACCAGGCTGAGTACCTCGATACGCGTTGCCCGGCCATGGTCGAGGTAGCGGTAGCGCGTGGTGAGCGTGCCGTCGTGCAGATTCAGCTGCTGCCGGTAGTCCTGGAACACGGCCGGACTCAGCGCGGCCTGGTTGAGCCAGAAGTGGCCGGCCGGCGAGTTGCCCGTGCTGTAGTCGATCTCGCTCCAGCCGGGCACCGCGGCGGGACGCGCGATATCGCCCTTCGCATAGTCCATGAACGCGACCAGGTAGGCCAGATTGCCCTCGGTACCGCGCGGTGCGGTCAGCGTCGACAGATAACCGTTGGCGAGCTGGCCGGGAAAGTAGCTGGCGAGGTCCTTCGCGGTGGCCGTCAGCAGAAAGCCGGGATCGGTGGCGGCCCGTGCGTCGACGGCACCGCAGAGGCCGATGACGGCCAGCGCCGCGAGGTGCCACCGCCGACGGGATGCGCGCTTCATCTCGACCTCCCGGTGTTGCCGGTCGTTACCGGCCGCACCCGGTCAGTCCGGGTGCGGCCGGGTTGCGAAGTTTCAGATCGCCGTGCGGGTCAGCTTGGCCTTGCCGTCGGCACCGCGATCGATAGTGATGTCGTAGTGCCGGCCGCGGAAGGTGATGTTCTTCAGCGTCAGCGATTTCCAGCCCGGCGGCAGCACTGGCGCATAGGCCTCGGCCAGGCCATCGTCCTCGATGCGCAGGCCGCTGAGGCCGTAGACGAAGCTCTGCACGAATCCGGCCGAAGTCGCCAGAATGTAGCCGGCGTTGTTGGCGACGGTTTCCGTGCGCACGTTGAACGGCGGCTTCAGGAAGCCGACCAGGTTGCGCTGGATCCATTCGCCGGCGGTTTTGCCGTCGCCCAGCTCGGCCGCGCCCACCGCGAGCATCACCATCATCATCTCGTTGGGATCGTCGCCGTGCACTTTCAGTTCGTGCAGCTGGAACGCGAAGTCGTTGCGGCGCACCTGCGGCGACATCGGCAGGTCGAGGTTGGGATACATCAGCCAGGCCAGCGACGAACCCATCCAGGTGATCTTGTCGTGCGGCACCGAGGCGTCGAAGTCGAGATGGCGCTGTGCCTTCTCGTCGAACGGGATGTACATCTTGTCCGCGATGACCGACCACTGCGGGTCGGCCTTGGCGCCCACCTTCGCCGCGGCCTTCACCGCGATCCGCAGCGCCTTGCGTGCCGCGGCGTTGGTGAACGAGTCGTTCGGCACGTCGTCGTAGGCCTCGTCGGGCGAGGTGACGTGCTCGATCTCGTAGCGGTCGTGGCCCTTGTCGTACGTCACCCGGCTGGCCCAGAACTGCGCGATCCCGCGGATCACCGGCCAGCCACGCTGCTTGAGCCATGCGTCGTCGCCGCTGGCGAGGTAGTACTGCCACTGCGCGATCGCGATGTCGGCGTTGACGTGGATCTCGCGGAACACGCCGTAGGCGAAGTGCGGGGTGTAGTCCACGCCGGTTTCCGGGTCGGCCTCCCACGGATACATCGTGCCCTTCACGCCGTACTGCTTCGCGCGCTCGCGCGCGGGCTGCATCGTGCGCGCGCGGAACATCACGATCGGTTTGGCGCGCTCCGGATGCAGCAGGAGCAGGGCGGGGAACACCCACGAATCACTGTCCCAGAACGCGTGGCCGGCGTAGCCCGGGGTCAGCGCACAGGCACCCATCGGCCAGGCCGTATCCACCGTGGAGTTGGACAGCAGGTAGTACAGGTCCGAATGCACGGCGCGCTGCACTTGCGGATCGCCGTCGACCACGATGTCGGACTTCCACAGCCCGTGCCAGGCGGCCCGGTGTTCAGCCAGCAGCCGGTCGAAGCCCTTCCGGCGCGCTGCCGTGGCCAGCGCCACGTCGTCGCTGGCCTTGCCGCCCCAGTCCTGGCGGGAGGCGGCGATGTACTTGGTGAAGGTATAGGTCTTGCCTTTCTGCACCTTGACGACGAGGTTCAGCGACAGCTTGTACAGGCTTTTTTCCAGCTTCGCGTCCTCGACCACCAGGCCCGGCGGCAGGCCGATCGCCGCGGCTTCGGCCATCGTCAGGCCGTGTTCGGCCTGGCCGTCCAGCCACAGCGTCAGCTCCTTGGCATCGCCGTCGCTGGCCGCCACGCGGGTGTAGCCGGGGTACCACACGGCGGCGCGGTCGGGCGTGGGCACCGGCTTGTTGTCCAGCGTCTGGCCGCTGGCGATCACCGCCGCGATCATCTCGTCGCCGCTCATGCTGGCGATCGGAAAGCGCGGCTGGTGCTCCGACCACAACCGGATCGGGAAGGTCAGCTGCACGCTGCCGTCGAACTGCGGCGTGATCGTGAGCCGGGTCGCCGCCAGGTGCGGCGAGGCCTGGCTGACGAAGGTGGTGACTTCGACATCGGTAGCCTTGTTCGCATACTCGAAGCGGTAGCGGGTCGACAGCGTGCCGTCGTGCATGTCCAGCGTCTGCTTGTAGCCGGTGAAGATGTTCGCTCCCAGCCGGGTCGAATTGAGCCAGCCGCCGCCGGGGTTGTAGTCGATCTCGCTCCAGCCGGGAATCGCGGCAGGACGCGCGATGTCGCCGGGCTTGTAGTCCATGAACGCGACCATGTACGCGCGGTTGCCCTCGGTGCCGCGCACCGAGGTCATCGTGGAGAAATAGCCGTTGGCCAGGTAGCTGGGGAAATATGTGCCGAAATTCTCCGCGGTGCCGGTGAGCAGGAAGCTGGGGTCGGTGGCGGCCGCGCGAGTACCCGTGCTGGCCAGCAGCAAGGCCAGCGCAATGCCGGGAAGCAGGTGGTGGCGTGGCGAAATCATCTCGGCGTGGCTCCTCGGGGCAAGGTGTGGTGCAGTCGTCGGCACGCCGTGCGAGTCGCACCGATGGCGAGGGACTCGCGGTGGCCGGGGCTCATGGCAACGCTTCCGTCGGCGCGACGGCCAGCACGGCGGCGCGGTCGGTCTCGCGCTTGAAGAAGAACAGCGTGACCAGGATCAGGCTCATCGGCAGCAGCGAGAAATAGAACGCGTGGATGCCGTCGAAGCTGGCGAACACACGCGCCGTGATGTACGAGCCCATGGTGCCGCCGAGCGCGGAGAACACCACGATCAATCCGGTCATCGCCGCGTGCATCGGCTTGGGCAGCGAGCTCAGGGCGACCGAATTGATCACCGGGTAGATCGGTGCCATCAGCAGGCCGAGCAGCGGGATCAGATAGGCGGCGGCCGGCGCGTTGAACCAGCCGACGTCCGGCCGTGCCTCGACGCCGCGGGCCAACGGCAGCACCAGCACGACCAGCACGCCCATCGCCACCACGCACACGTTGAGAAGCACGTGCCAGCGCACGCGCTTGAGCACGACGCCGGCACCGATGCGGCCCAGTGCGGTCATGCCGGCGAGGATGCTCGCGAACTGGATGCTCATGGCGTTGGGCAGCTTCAGGATCTCGCTGTTGAAGGTGGGCAGCCAGGTGCCGAAGCTCTGTTCGATCAGTACGTAGAGGAACGCCGAGGCAAGGAACACATATACCAGCGGCCGCACGAACAGCCGCAGCATCTCCATCAACGAGTCGGCGAAGGAATTGTTGTGTCCGTGCGCATGCGCCGCGCTCTCGTCGAGCCGGCTGCCGGCCAGCAGTACGATCACCAGCGCGCACGCGCCGGCGATCAGCCAGTACACGTTGAACCACACCGGATTGCCCGGATGCGTCGAGTCGACGAACGCACTGAATATCCAGTTGCCGCCGAGCACGCCGACCATGAACAGGCCTTCGATGGTGTTGGTCAGCCGCGAGTGGCCCACCCGGTCGGTGGTGAGCAGGCCGATGGAGGAATACACGCTGACCTTGGCCATCGCAAAGCCGACGCCCACGCAGGCGAACAACAGCCGGGTGGTCAGGAAACCGGGATAGAGCGGCATGAGCACGCAGGCGCCGCCGACGATGGCCAGGGCCAGCATCATCGAACGCCGGTAGCCGAACATCGGCAGGAACGAGGCGACCAGGAACGAGGTGAACGCGATCGTGAGATCTTTGTAGCGCTCCAGCGCGCTGGCCTCGGGCTTGTCGATGCCGAATGTGGCGATCGACTGCAGGATCACCGTGCCGACGCTGTTGAGCAGGGTCGCGAAGATCATGTAGATCAGCGCCAGCGCGACAATCATGCGGATTCGGTTCATGTCATCCCCAATGGTACGGCCTGTGCGGTTTCGGTAAGAACGCGATCCGCACCTTCTTAGGCATGACCCGGACTGCGTGTGCCGCCGAGCCGTCGGATGGTTGTCGCGGGTGGTTCTGTGCTCAACAAGACGCCAGGTCCGGCCCGCGGGTCCGTTCTTTCCATCGAACAAACCCGGGGCCGGCCTGGATTGTACAAACGGGTTCCAGATCGGTCCGTCGCTGCCCGCTGCGCCGATCGGGCTCCTGCCTGATCGGCGGTGGGCCATCCATGGCCCCGCGACTCAACAGCTTGCTAGAACAGGTACTTCACCTGGAAATTGACCTCGCGGCCTTCCAGCGGCCGGGCCAGGATCACGCCGCCGGCAACAGCGGTACCGAAGATGCGCGAATTGCTCTCGGTCAGGCCCAGTTCGTTGGTGATGTTGGTGCCTTGCAGGCGCAGCTGCCAGTTCTTCTCGATGTTGGCGATCACACCGAAGTCGTAGGTGTGATACGTGCCCAGCTGCTGCAGGCCGGACTGGTCCTGGGTGTGCGGGCCGACATGTGTATAGGTCACGAAGGCGGTCACGTCGCCCCATGCGAACGGGATCCGGTAGCTCGGCGTGAACATGTAGCGGACCTTCGGCTGGCGCTGCAGCTGCACCCCGTTGATCGGCGCGCAGCCATTCACGCCGGTGACCACGTTGGTGTAGGGGAAGCACGAGCTGTTGTGCGTGTAGTGGCCGTCCAGGTAGTTCGCCACCAGCGACAGTTTCAGGTTCTCGACCGGGGTGAGCGCACCGCTGACATTGATGCCCTTGGAGTCCGAACCGTACAGCCGCTGGCTGCCGTTCTGGACGCCGGCGCCGTTGGTGGGCGTGAAGGCGAGGCCGTTGAATTGCTTGTGATAGATGCTGATGTCGGCATAGACCAGTTCCGACTGGTACTTGAAGCCCGCTTCGATGTTCTGGATCTTCTGCACCGGCGCCGTATTGCCGGTGGTATTGCCGCGCAGCGCGTTGTCGAAGTCGCCGAAGTGCACGCCCTTGTTGCCGCGCACGTAGACGCTCATGTTGTCGGCCAGCTCGTAGTTCGCACCGACGGTCCAGGAGGTGTGGGTCTTGTTGTAGTCGGTGCGCGAGTAGGTGCCGTTGCAGACCGGAACATTGTTGTTGTAGAGCGTGAGCGGGTTGTGATCCAGATCGACATTGGTCAGGTTGCAGACGGTGTTGGAGGCATCCTGGTTCTCCAGGCGGGCCGACGCGTCGAACAGCCACTTGCCGAGGTGCCACGAATCGGACAGGTAGAACGCCTTGTTGGTGGCCTTGCCGCTCTCGGTGATGTTGTAGCCGCCGTTGTCGAGGAAGCCCTGGCTGTCGGTCAACTGCTTGGTCTGGCCGCCGTCGACATAGCTCACCGCGATCGGCCGCGCGTTCGGCGCATTGGTCATCAGCATCTGGTTGCCGAGTGCCCATTTGTCGTCGTCGGTGTAGTGCGCCAGGTACAAGCCCGCGGTCAGCGTATTGCCGTCGAAGATCTCCTTGCTGACGCGGAAGTCGTTGTTGATGTTCTTCAGGTGCTTGTGGATGTACCACCAGCCCTGGTGGATCACGCTCTGGTTCGGATCGACCGCGCCGCCGCCGCCCGGGCCGGCGTAGGTCGCCGTCGCCGAACCGGCCGGCAGCGCGAAACCGCCCTGGCCGGTCGGGGTGTTGTACAGCTCGTCGTTCAACGACGCCGGGTTCGAACCTGAGAACAGCGCGTTGGTGTCGACATCGCCCGCGTCGATGAGGAACTTGTCGCTGATCGTCCAGCTGCCCAGGTCGTAGTCGAAGTTGCCGCCGAAGAAATTCATCTTCGCGCCGCGGCCGTTGGCGAGGTCGGCGTGGGTGCCGCCGCCCGGATAGCCGGCCAGGAACACGTGCTGGATGTACTTGCTGTTGTAGGTACCCGTGAGCGGATCGAAACCGGGGTAGGCGCTGAACTTGTCGGTGCCGTTCTGGATCAGCGGGATCGGCGTGATGAACTGGTTCTTGTCGTTCAGTGCACGCGCATACAGCGTCATCGTGCCGTTGTCGGAATCGTGGGTCAGCGTGGCGGTGAACTGGCCGCCCTTGTCGGCCGGGAACTGCGGGTCGCGTACACCCTTCGAGTCGCGGTAGAAGCCGCCTACGCTGCTGTACCAGTTCGGGGCGAGCTGGAAGCCGTAGAAGCCGTCGACGCGCTTCAGGTTTTCCGAGCCGTAGGTGACGCCGATGCTGCCGGACGGCACCTCGGTGCCCTGTTTCAGGATGAAGTTCTCGGTGGCGCCGATCTGGCCATCCGCGAAGACCACCGACGGGCCGCCCTGCAGAATCTCGACGCGTTCGATGGTGTCGTCGAGGCGGAAGATCGAGGTCTGCTCGAAGAACGACAGGGTCGGCATGCCGTACAGCGCCGAGCCCATCAGCTGCACCGTGTTGAACGGCGCGTCGCCGCCGCCCGGAAAGCCGGCGATCTCGATGTTGGCGCCGGTCTGGCCGCCGGTGGATTCAGGCCACAGGCCGGGGGCGATCTTCAGCAGATCGGCCGTGCTCTTGGGATTGGCCTGCTTGATCTGTTCGGCACTGGCGGTGGTCAGCGTATAGCTGGCGTCGATCTTCTTCACGCCGGTGGCCGAACCGGTTACCACGACCTGTTGCAGGGTCGTGGTGGTCTTGGTGTTGGCCTGCCGCGGCGGGACCTTCTTGGCGGCCGCTGGCGCGGGGGCCGTCGAGGTGTCCTGCGTGTTGTCCTGCGCCATGGCCGTCGCGGACATCAGGATGCCTGCGATGGCTGCCGACAGCATCAATCGGGTCATTTGCTTGTTGTTGTTCATGCCACTTCCTCCCCATCAGTTTCAGTTTGGGTCGTGGCCTGTCTCACGACAGGTCCACGCCAGTTCGTCGTTCGGGTTGCCGTAAAAATGTCCATATCGAATGCCGCGATACTCGGTAACACCAGATCCGCCTCGGCCAATACCTGGCTTTGGCCAATTCCCACCGCCGCCATCCCCGCGGCGCGAATGCTGGCGATGCCAGCCGCGGCGTCCTCGACGCCGATGCACTCGTCCGTCGCCACGCCCAGAGCGCTTGCCGCGGCGAGGAAAATTTCCGGATCGGGCTTTGAGCGGCTGATCCGGCTGGCGTCGACGATCACGTCGAAAAGGTCGGCGATGCCCAGCCGCTCCAGCAGCAAGCTGGCGTTGCGGCTCGCCGAAGCCAGCGCCACCTTGAGCCCGGCCCGGCGCACCTGTTCGATCGCCATGCGCGCGCCCGGCAACAGGTCGCGCGGTCCGAAATGCTCGATTTGTTCCCGGTAATAGTCGTTTTTATGTGCAGCCAGCGTATGTTTCTCGGTTTCCGTGTAGGTACGCGTCGCAGCCTGCAGCAGGATGTCCAGCGAGCCGAGGCGGTCGACGCCTTTCATGCGTTCGCCGGTGGCGTCGTCGAACGGCACGCCGATCTCGCCGGCCAGCCTTTTCCAGGCGGCGTGGTGGACCACCGCGGTATCGGCGATCACGCCGTCTAGGTCGAAGATCACCGCTTTCAGGGGCGCCGTCGTCGCCTCGGCGAAGCCGGCGCACTTCAGCCGCAGGGGCTGGCCCGCGTGCAGGCGTTGCGGCAGCCCGTCGTGCAGGAAGGTGAGTGCGCTGCCGTCGGTCAGCGTGTACAGCGCGCCGTCGCGATCGACCTCGATGCGCAGATGCGCATCGCGCCAGCGCAGGCCGAAGCGATAGCCCTTCCATGCCGCCGGCAACCTGGGCGCCAGCGCGGGCAGGCCGCCATGCACGCGCAGGCCGCCGAAGCCCCAGGTCAGTGCCAGCCAGCTGCCGGCCATCGCCGCCATGTGCAGGCCGTGCGCCGCATTGCCGTGCAGGTCGTCCAGGTCGACGCGCAAGGTGTCCAGGAAATAGCGATGGGCCTTGTCGGCGTGGCCGACCTCGGCGGCGAGCACCGCAAAAGTGGACGCCGACAAAGTGGAGTCGTGGACGGTGACGCCTTCGTAGTAATCGAAGTTGCGGCGCTTGGCGGCGACATCGACCTGTTCGCCCGCCAGTACCAGGGCGAGCAGCGTGTCGGCCTGCTTGCAGACCTGGTGCCGGTAGATGGTGAGCGGATGCAGCCGCAGCAGCAGCGGCTGCCGGTTCGACGGGGTGGCGAGCTCGGCCGGCAGGAGCGGCTTGTCGAGGAAGCCGTCGTCCTGCGGGAAGATGCCGAGCGCGCCGTCGACCGGCAGATGCATCGCCTGGGCGGCGCGGCGCCACTGGGCTGGCTCATCGGCATGCAGGGCGATCCGTGCGCAGAGGGCGGCATGTTCGGCCGGATACGTCAGCGCCATCCAGTCGGCGACGTTGGCGGCATCCTGCAGGTGCCGCTGCGCCAGCCGGTTGGTGTAGTGGTTGTTGTCGACCAGCGCGGAGTATTCGTCCGGTCCGGTCACTTCATGGATGCAGAACGCGCCGCTGCGGCGCGTGCTGAAATGTCCGATTTCCAGCCAGATGCGCGCGGTCTCGATGATCATCTCGGCGCCGCGTTCGCGCAGGAACGCCTCGTCGCCGCTGGCGTCGACGTAGAGGCGGATCGCCCAAGCCACGGCGGCATTGATGTGGTATTGCGCCGAGCCGCTGGGGAAGTAGGAGGAGCACTCGTCGCCGCTGATCGTGCGCCACGCATAGAGCGCGCCGCGCGGGTGGTTGAGCTCGCGCGCGTGGCGGCGCGCGTTGTCCAGCGTGCGATGGCGATAGGTCAGCATCGCGCGCACCAGCTCCGGCGCCAGGGTGGCCAGCACCGGCAGCATGAACACCTCGGCGTCCCAGAAATAATGGCCTTCGTAGCCTTCGCCGGTGAGGCCTTTGGCGGCGGTGGTGCCGTGGCTGTCGCGGGTGCTCGACTGGAACACATGGAACAGGTTGAAGCGCAGCGCCTGTTCGGTCGCCGGGTCGCCTTCGATGGCCAGATCGGCCTGCGCCCAGAACGCCGACAGCACCTGAGCCTGCCGCGCCAGCAGTGTCGGGTAGCCGAATGCGATGGCCGTGTCCAGCGAGATCTGCGCGCGCCCGAGCAGGTGGCTTGACTGATCCCCGCCCTGGGCGCTGGCGAACGGGGCGGTGAATGCGTAGGCGACGTATTTGTCCAGGGTCACCGTCTGGCCGGGTGCGAGGACGCCCTCGTAGACCTGGGTGACGCCGTGCGGCGCCAGATTCGCGTAGCGGAATTGCAACTCGCCGGCGTACTGATGCCGCTGCGCGCAGATCAGCCGGATGCCGCTGTGGGTGGTCTGCTGGCCGACCCAGGCGAGGTCCTCTTCGGCGCGCGCGTCATAAGTGCTCAGACCACCGTCGATGTGGCTGCCGATGCGCGGATCGGAGCCTTGTTCAGCGGCTTCGCGCGCAGTGCTGATCGACGATTCCAGCGTGATCGGGCCGCTGTAGTCCAGCGAGCGCACGCGGTAGTGGATCACCAGCAGCCCGGCGTCCTCCAGGCTCACGATGCGCTCGGCCTCGATCTCCAGCGTGGCGCCTTCCGGCGACCGCCAGCACAGCCGGCGCCGGTAGCATCCGCTGCGCAGGTCGAGCGTGCGCTCGAAATGCAGCCACTCGCCCTGGTCGAGCCGCACCGGCGTATCGCCCAGGCGCAGATGGATGCGTGCGGCATCGGCGATCGGGATGCGCGTGTCGGTGTGGCTGGCGAAGCCCGGAAACCGTTCGTGGTACTCGATCGGCGTGCGTTCCCATACCGCGGACAGCAAGGTGGCCTGGCTGTCGCTGTCGCTTTCTTCCAGGTTGCCGCGGACGCCCAGGGTGCCGTTGGCCAGCGCGAACAGGCTTTCGTCCTGCGCGAAGCCGGCCGGATCGGTGCCGTGACGGGTCAGCAGCCAGGGGTCGGGCGCTGCCTTGCCCCCGATTGTCGGCGCCTGAACGTCGAACGGCACCGCTGCATAGTGATCCACGATCCGGTCTCTCTTTCCGCCTGACGCATCAGGCCGGTCGGCCCGCAAGGTTGCGGCTGGCGGCGAGCTTGGCATTAAATGTTATCGGTATCAAGATATCGATAACATTTTGTTAGGCGGGCTTGGGAAAAGCCGTTTTCCGGGAGTCGAGCGAAGTGAATTCACCGATTCGGACGGTTTCGGCCCGCTTTGGCGGCGCGTGTCACGGCCGCGCAGGGCGAGGTTGCATCGATGGGGCGAATGTCGACACACTGCCGGCGTCGGTTCGGTCAGCGCTGCAGTTCGGCAGCGCCGCGGCACCGCACCCATCGGGTCAGCCAGCAGGGGTCGGATAGTTGAGCAAGAAAGGCGCGCGCAAGCATGCGTCGGGCAGCCTGACCATGGCCGACCTGGCGCAGCTGGCTGGAGTATCCAAGATCACGGTCTCGCGGGCGCTGGGCGACAGTCCGCTGGTCAACCCGGAGACCAGCGAGCGGATCCAGGCGCTGGCGCGAGAGCACGGCTACAAGCTCAACATCAGCGCGCGCAACCTGCGCCTGCGCCGCAGCCATACGGTGGCGGTGATCGTGGAGATGAAGCCGTCCACCGATCGCACCATGCTCGATCCTTACCCGCTGGTGCTGCTGGGCGGCATCTCTCAGGAGCTGACCGCAGCCGGCTACAGCGTGCTGCTGACCACCCGGCAGGGCGCCAGCGCGGCGGCGGTGCAGGCCGCCGACGGGTTGATCCTGCTGGGCCAGGGCGTGCATCAGGACGCGGTGCGTCGATTCGACAAGCTGCACCTGCCGATGGTGGTGTGGGGCGCGCAATCGGCCAGCGATACTCACGTGGTGGTGGGCAGCGACAACCGCCTGGGCGGCACGGTGGTGGCCCGGCACTTCATCGCGCTGGGGCGGCGCCGTCCGGTGTTCATCGGCAATCCCAGCCATCCGGAGATCTTCGCGCGCCTGAATGGCTTCGTCGACGCGTTGGCGGTGCACGGCATCAAGCCGCTGCTGATGCGGCGCGACGAGTTCACCCTGGACTCGGGCATGGACGCGGTGCGTTCGCTGCATGCGCGCAAGGTGGGGTTCGACGCGATCTTCGCCTGCAACGATCTGCTGGCCATGGGTGCGATCCGGGCCACGCTGGACCTGGGGCGCTCGGTGCCGGCCGATGTCTCGGTGGTCGGCTACGACGACATGCCGCTGGGCGCCAGCTTCCTGCCGCCGCTGAGTTCGGTGCGGCAGGATTGGCAGGAAGGCGGCATGCTGCTGGCGCGCAAGGTGCTGGCGTTGATAGACGGCGAGCGGGCCAGTTCGGAAAGCCTGCCGGTGAGCCTGATAGTGCGCTCGACCTGACCGGTTCAGCGCGCGGCGGTGGTCTGGGTGGTTTCGGCGGGATCGGAGGGGCTGCGCGCCGGCGGCGTCAGCACCAGCCGGAAACAGCTGCCGCCGCCGGCCACGCGCACGTATTCCAGCGCCGCCTGGTTGGCGTCGCTCATCTGCCGGGCCAGGTACAAGCCCAGGCCGGTGCCGTATTCGTGGGTGGTGTAGAACGGTTCGAAAATCTGCGCGGCCACTTTCGGCGCGATGCCGGGGCCGCGGTCGATCACTTCCAGGATCGGCAGGCCGTGCTCGCCTTGCCGGGTCACCACCATCACCCGTGCCGGCTCGCCGGGCAGGCGGCCGTAGCGCAGCGCGTTCTGCACCAGGTTCCATACCACCTGCTGCAACTGTTGCGGATCGGCCACCGCCGCTACCGGAGCGCCGCTGCCGGCGATCGCCCGCAGCGAATCGGCGCCGAGGTCGTTGCCCTGGCTGTACTCCTCGACGAAGACCTGCGCCCAGTGGCCGAGATCCAGCGTTTCCGGCCGCGAGCGCTCGCGCCGCGACAGCTGCAGGATGTTCTCGATGATCTCGTTGAGCCGGATGCAGTGGTTGTTGATGATTTCGACCATGCGCTGGTCGGTGGAGTCCATGCTTTTCGACTCGGCCAGCAACTGCGCCGAGTAGCGGATCGCCGCCAGCGGATTGCGGATCTCGTGCGCGATCGAGGCGGACAGCCGGCCCAGCGAGGTCAGCGTGAGTTCTTCGGCGCGGCGCGACAGCAGCGAGGTGTCGTCCAGGAAGATCAACACGTGCGAGTCGTCGTTCGGTGCCAGCCGGGTGAAGCGCGGCACCACTTCGGGCACGCCGTCGGCGAGCTGGGTGGCGGTCTCGTCCAGCTTGCCGGACGTCATCCAATGGTAGAGCCGGCGCGACAGTTCCGGCGCCAGCTGGCCCAGGTCGCGCTGGTCGGCGCCCGGGTTGCCCATCAGCATCCATGCCGACTCGTTGATCTGGTGGATGCGGTTGGCGTCGTCGACCAGCAGCACGCCGGTCTTCATGCGCCGAATGATCAGCTCGTTGACCTGGGCCAGGTTGGCCAGGTCGGTGCTGCGTTGCTCGGCCAGCGCTTCGGTGGCGCGCAGTTGCCGGCCCAGCACATGGCACAAGGTGGTGGTGGCGAAGTAGGCGAGGCCGAACAACGCCGCCTCGAGCAGGTCGCGGTCGCCGCGGCTGTTCGCCGAGGTGTCGAAGAAGGTGTGCCCGAGCATGCCCAGCGTGGCCAGCGCGGCGAAGAAGCTGGACAGCCTCAGCGGCAGGATCAGCGCACCGGCGCTGAGGTTTACCGCCAGCATCATCGCGATACCGATGCGCGCATCGTTCATCGCGGTGATCGTCAGCACGGCGGCCGCAATGTCGACCACCAGGGCGGTCGCCACGGCCGTGCGGGCATACGGCATGCTGCGCCGGTTCAGCAACAGCGCCAACAGCGCGAAGATCAGGTACAGCGTGGTGACGGTGCGGGCAAAGCCGGGTTCCGCCAGCTGCGGCCAACCCAGCCCGGACGGACCGAACGCCAGCCCGCAATACACCAGGGCCTGCACCAGCCGGAACACGTTGAGGAACGACAGCTCGTGGCGAATCGTTGCCGGGTTTGCGGACGAGGCAATGAAAGGCGGTGTGCTGGACACGTGGCTGGGCACTCTGTGGCGGTTCCAGCCGAGTATAGACGGGCTGGCCGGCGCCGTGCCGTGCGTGAAACCGCATGAAACCGGCCTGCGCGGGCGTCATAACAGCCCGCTCTTTCCATTGCCGCCCGCTTCCGCGAAAATGAGCGGCCGTATTGCGCGGTTTCTGCCAGTTCGCGCGGCAGGCGCACGACCTCCGGGCCATGCACCAATCCGCCGTCCGACCTACTCACCCACGCGGTTTTTGCACGCGTGCAGTCGCCATTGTTTCTCCGTTCGCTCGAGGTATCGAATGAATTTCCACGAATACCAGGCCAAAGAACTGTTTGCGCAGTACGGCATCGCCGTGCCGCCGGGCAAGATCGCCAACTCTCCCGATGCTGCCGTCGACGCCGCCAAGGCGCTGGGCGGTACCCAGTGGATGGTCAAGGCGCAGATTCATGCCGGCGGCCGCGGCAAGTCAGGCGGCGTCAAGTTCTGCCGCAGCTTCGACGATGTGCGCGCCGCCGCCAAGGGCATGCTCGGCACCCACATGGAAACCTACCAGTCGGCCGGCCGCGCGCTGCCGGTGAACCTGGTGCTGGTGACCGACGCCACCGATATCGCCAAGGAGCTGTACCTCTCGATCCTGGTCGACCGCGACAGCAAGGCGATCTCGTTCATCGCCTCCAAGCACGGCGGCGTCGACATCGAGCAGGTCGCCAAGGAGACTCCGGAAGACATCCACACCATCGTGATCGACTTCGTCGAGGGCCTGCAGCCGTACCAGTGCCGCCAGCTCGGGTTCGCGATGGACCTGACCGGCAAGCAGGTCAACCAGCTGACGAAAATCATGCTGGGCCTGTACAAGCTGTTCAACGAACAGGACCTGGCGCTGGTCGAGCTGAACCCGCTCGCCGTGCTGGAAGACGGCAATCTCGCCGCGCTCGACGGCAAGGTCAACTCCGACGACAACGCCGAGTTCCGTCACCCGAACCTGGCCGCAATGCGCGACCTGACCCAGGAAGACGCCGCCGAAGCGGCCGCGCTGCAGAACAACCTCAACTACGTGACGATGGACGGCACCATCGGCTGCATGGTCAACGGCGCCGGTCTGGCGATGGCCACCATGGACGTGATCAAGCTGGCGGGCGGCGAGCCGGCCAACTTTCTCGACGTCGGCGGCGGCGCCACCAAGGAGCGCGTCACCGAGGCGTTCAAGCTGATCCTGTCCTCGGACAAGGTCAACTGCATCCTGGTCAACATCTTCGGCGGCATCGTGCGCTGCGACCTGATTGCCGAAGGCATCATCGCCGCGGTCAAGGAAGTGGGCCTGAAGATTCCCGTGGTGGTGCGCCTGCAGGGCACCAATGTCGATCAGGGCCGCGAACTGCTGGCCAATTCCGGCCTGGCGATCACGCCGGCCGATGATCTCAACGACGCGGCCCAGAAAGCCGTGGCTGCGGCCAAGGGCTGAGGAGCAAACGAATGAGCGTTTTGGTCAACAAGAACACCAAGGTGATCGTGCAGGGCTTCACCGGCCAGCAGGGCACCTTCCATGCGCAACAGTGCCTCGACTACGGCACCAAGGTGGTCGGCGGCGTGACCCCGGGCAAGGGTGGTTCCGAACACATCGGACTGCCGGTCTTCAATTCGGTCGATGAGGCCGTGCTCGAAACCGGCGCCGATGCGTCGGTGATCTTCGTACCGCCGCCGTACGCGGCCGATTCGATCCTCGAAGCGATCGATGCCGGCATCAAGGTCATCGTGGCGATCACCGAAGGCATCCCGGTGCTCGACATGCTGCGCGTGAAGAACGTGCTGCAGCAGCATCCGGAGATCGTGCTGATCGGGCCCAACTGCCCCGGCATCATCACCCCGGGCGAGTGCAAGATCGGCATCATGCCGGGCCACATCCACATGCCGGGCAAGGTCGGCATCGTCTCGCGCTCCGGTACGCTGACCTATGAAGCCGTGTTCCAGACCACCAACGAAGGCCTGGGCCAGTCCACCTGCATCGGCATCGGCGGCGACCCGATCAACGGCCTCAGCTTCATCGACTGCCTGAAGCTGTTCCAGGACGACCCGCAGACCGAAGGCATCATCATGGTCGGCGAGATCGGCGGCAGCGCCGAGGAAGACGCCGCCGAGTTCATCGGCGAATACGTCAAGAAGCCGGTGGTCTCGTTCATCGCCGGCGCCTCGGCTCCGGCCGGCAAGCGCATGGGCCATGCCGGCGCGATCATCTCTGGCGGCAAGGGCACCGCCGCGGCGAAGTTCGCCGCGCTGGAGAAGGCGGGTGTCACCACGGTGAAGTCGCCGGCCGACCTCGGCAAGACCCTGGCGGGCCTGATGAAGAAGTAACCGGGTCGGCACGAACGGCAAGAGGAGGGCCGCGGTGACGCGGCCCTTTTTCTTTTTTGGGGCAATCCGGCGGTCAAGCGCGCTGTGGGTTTCGCAGGCCCCGGCGGGCGGCCAGCAGCAACACCGCCGTCACCGTCGACAGCGTGGCGGATCGGATCGACCAGTGCTGCCAGTACAGCGGCACGTCCAGCCAGCGGCCGGGAGCGATCGCCTGGAGCGTTCCTTCGGCGAACGGTTGTTCAAGCATGCTCTCGGGCGCCATCGCCCAGCCCATGCCCAGCGCTGCGCCCTCCACGAAGGCCGTGGACGAGGGCAGGTAGTGCATCGGCGGCGCCAGCCGGGCGCGCGTCACGCTATGGATGAAGCGCCACTGCAGCGCGTCCTTGCGGTTGAACACCAGCATCGGCGCCCGGCCCAGCGAGGCGGCGTCGACGCCGCGGGCGAAGTGACGCCCGACGAAGGCGGGGGACGCCACCGGCAGGTAGCGCATCACGCCCAGCTTCTGCGCGCTGCAGCCCTGCACCGGCCGCGCGACGGCGGTGACGGCGCCGAGCACCGAGCCGTCGCGCAACAGGTCGGTGGAATGGTCCTGGTCTTCCACGCGCACGTCGAACAGCATCTCGTGCTGCGCATGCAGGTCGGCCAGCGCGGACACAAACCAGGTGGCGAGCGAATCGGCGTTGACGGCGATCGCCACAGAGGCCGGTCCTGTGCCTGCCGACTCCACATGGAAGGCTTCCAGCGTTTCCGTTTCCAGCAGCCGCATCTGCCGCACGCTGCGCAGCAGCCGTTCGCCGGCAGGAGTGGCCGTGCAGGGCGCGCGGCGCAGGATCAACACCTGGCCCAGCCGATCCTCCAGCGCCTTGATCCGTTGCGAGATGGCCGATGGCGTCAGCGACAGCCGCTGCGCCGCGCCGTCGAAGCTGCCCTCTTCGAGCACGGCGGCGAAGGCGGCGAGCTGCGGATTGAGAAGACTCATATTCGGGTATCCGCATTTTGGTAGGAGCCCGCTGGCGGGCGATGCTCTTGTTTTGAATCTCCCAACCGACCATCAAAACAAGGGCATCGCCCGCCAGCGGGCTCCTACAAGATGGCGGCGCCGGCTCGGTCGAATCTGGTCGCGCACTGGGTACGCTTCCTTGGTGGATTAGCAGAACTGAACATGCTTAAGAATATTTAGTTTTACTAAATAGCGCACGTGCCCCAGGGTGGCGGCTCTTTCCCGAGAGATATCCGCATGTTTTCTTCGGCTTACCTGGCCGGGCTTGGTACCGGCGCGGGCCTGATCGTCGCCATCGGCGCGCAGAATGCCTTCGTGCTGCGGCAGGGACTGCAGCGCAACCACGTCGGTGCGGTGGTGCTGGTCTGCATCCTGGCGGACATCTGCCTGATACTGCTGGGGGTGACCGGCATGGGCCTGGCGGTGCAGCAGCATCCCGGCCTGCTGCAGTGGCTGTGCTATGCCGGCGCGATGTTTCTGGCCGCCTACGCGGTACTGGCGCTATGGCGCGCGTGGCGAGGCGAGAGCGGCCTGCAGCCGGTCGACGACGGGGCCGGGAGCCGGGGACGGGTCGTGCTGGCCTGCCTGGGCTTCACCTTGCTCAACCCTCACGTGTACCTGGACACGGTGGTGCTGCTGGGCAGCCTGTCCACCCAATACGACGGTGACGGGCACTGGGCGTTCGCCGCCGGTGCATCCACGGCCAGCGTGCTGTGGTTTCTATCGCTGGGCTATGGTGCGCGGGTGCTGCTGCCGGTCTTTCGCAGCCCCGTGGCGTGGCGGGCGTTCGATGTGGCTGTGGCGGCCTTCATGCTTACGCTGGCGCTGCTGTTGCTGGTCCATCGGTAGGTGGATACCCGGGATCCGTGGGCGCCTCGGGTATCATAGGGAGCTACCCCGAAACGCGGATCCACCGGCATGCCCTCCCTACGCCTCGCGCTTGCGCAGCTCGATTTCCCGGTCGGCGCGGTCGCGGCCAATGCGGCGAAAGTGGGCGACCTGATGGCCCGGGCGCGCGCAGGCGGCGCGGCGCTGGCGGTGTTTCCCGAGCTGACATTGAGCGGTTACCCGCCGGAGGACCTGCTGCTGCGTCCGAGTTTCCTCGCCGCCTGCCAGTGCGAGCTCGATGAGCTGGCCGGCGCCACCGATGGCGTGGCGGTGCTGGTGGGTCATCCGCACGGCGAGGGCGAGGTCTACAACGCCGCCAGCCTGCTGCGTGGCGGACGCATTGAGTTCACCACGCACAAGCAGGCGCTGCCCAACTACGGCGTGTTCGACGACAAGCGCTACTTCCGCCCCGGCAGCGACAGTGCCGTTGCGCTGATCCACGGCGTACGCGTTGGCGTGCTGATCTGCGAAGACATCTGGGAACCTGGGCCCGCTGCGAAGGCGGCTGCCGCCGGCGCCGAGCTGATCGTGGTGATCAATGCCTCGCCATGGGATGACGCCAAGCAGCGCGAGCGCGAACAGGTGCTGACGGCACGCGCGCAGGAAACCGGTTGCGCCATCATCTATCTCAACCTGATCGGCGGCCAGGACGAGGTGGTCTACGACGGCGGTTCGCTGCTGGTGAACGGCGACGCCAGCATCGCGGCGCGCGCGCCCAACTTCGTCGACGCGATGCTGTGGGCGGAGTTCGACAGCGAGACGCGCAGCTTGCATGCCGACGGCTGGCCCAGCGTGCCCGATGCGTCGCCCGAGGCCACGCTGTATGCCGCACTGGTGCGCGGCATCCGCGACTACATCGACAAGAACGGTTTTCCGGGCGTGCTGCTGGGCCTTTCCGGCGGCATCGATTCGGCGCTGACGCTGGCGCTGGCGGTGGATGCGCTGGGCCCCCAGCGCGTGACGGCGGTGATGATGCCCACGCGCTACACCTCGCAGCTGTCGCTGGACGGCGCCCGCGCGCAGGCCGAGCAGTTGGGCGTGGAGTATCACATCATCGACATCGAGCCGATGGTCGATGCCTTCCTCGGCGCACTGGCGCCCGCGTTCGCCGGCAAGCCGGCCGATACCACCGAGGAGAACCTGCAGTCGCGCACGCGCGGCGTGACGTTGATGGCGCTCTCCAACAAGCACGGCCGCCTGCTGCTGGCCACCGGCAACAAGAGCGAGATGGCGGTGGGCTACGCCACTCTGTATGGCGACATGTGCGGCGCCTACGCACCACTGAAGGATGTCTACAAGACCGTGGTCTATCGCTTGGCGCGCTGGCGCAATGGAGCCGCGATTCGGGGTACGGGATTGGGGATTCGACAGAGCGTACCCTCGCAAGACAGCGGCTTTTCGCGATTCCCGAATCTCCAATCTCCAATCCCTAACGAAGTCATCGACCGCCCGCCCTCCGCCGAACTGCGCGACAACCAGACCGACCAGGATTCGCTGCCGCCATACGACGAACTGGACGCGATACTCGCCCGTTTCATCGAAGGCGAACAATCGCAGGCCGAGATCGCCGCGCAGGGTTTTCATGCCGACACCGTGCGCCGCGTGGTGCGGCTGGTGCTGCTCAACGAGTTCAAGCGCCGGCAGTCGGCCCCGGGGCCGCGCGTGACCACGCGGGCGTTCGGTCGCGAGCGCCGCTATCCCATCACTTCCGGATGGCGTTGACCCTCGACGCAGACGATTTCATCGAAGTAGCCGGAGCCGAACCCGCAGGGCACAACTGCTCCCTCTCCCCACCGGGAAGAGGGTTGGGGTGAGGGTGTCGGGCTTGCGTGGCGCCACAAAAAAAGCCGGCGATAAAGCCGGCCCTGGTATGCATCAGAGCAAGCACCAGTCCCTCACCTCAGTCCTCGGCAATTGCTCCTTGCATTGCTCTACCTCCTGCGTCCATGCAGTCGTCTCCCCAAGGGAAGAGGAGGTAAACACCGATCAATGATGCGCCGAGAACGGCACCATCTTGCGCAAGGTGGACGGCGCATGCGGCCACTTGGCGTCGGTCAGGTAGGGATGGTTCGGGTAGTTCAGTGCCAGCACCTGGCGGGTCTGGTCGGCGAGGGTCTTCTGGTCCAGCGCCAGATAGCTGCGGGTGAGGATGGCCAGCGCGTCGCCGGTCTGCGGCGCCTGCTGGTAATGCTCGACCACGTATTGCGAACGATCGGCTGCGGCGACATAGGCCTTGTTGCGCAGATAGAACTCGGCCACGTTGATCTCGTACTGCGCCAGCACGTTGCGCAGGTAGATCATGCGCTGGCGCGCGTCGGCGGTATAGGCGCTGTCAGGAAAGCGCCGCGACAGCTCGGAGAAGTCGTCGAACGCCTGCAAGTTGTAGCCCTGATCGCGACGGGTCTGCGAACCTCCCAAGCCGACATAGCGCTCGATTACGCCGCTGGTGCGATCAAAATTGATCAGACCGCGCAGGTAATAGGCATAATCAACGTGTTTGTGGGTCGGATAGGTCTTGATGAACCGGTTCACGGTCGACAACGCATCATCCGGCTGGTTGTCCTTGTACTGCGAGTAGGCCAGATCGAGCTGGGCCTGTTCGTTGTACTCGCCAGACGGGAAGCGTGCGATCAGGCGCTGGTAGGCCTTGGTGGCCGCCGAGTAGTCGGCATTCTCAAGCGAGGCGTGCGCCTTGTTGTACAGCGCTTCCAGCGGCATGTTGTCGATGGTGTCGCGCTTCGATCCGAATATCGAACAGGCGCTCATCGACACCATGAGCGCGAGCACCGCTAGCATTTTCAGGGCAGGCAATTTGAACATCGGCAGCTTGGACAAGCCCATTGATAGGCGCATAGGAATGAATTCAGTATGTTTGAACGAAAAGGCATGATAGCCGAAACCGGCTGCAGCCCGCGGAGCGCGGCATGACCACGATCCGGCACGAGGCGGAGGTACCGCTGACCGCAGCTGGACGCAGGTTCGACCAGGCTCTGGCCGAGATGTTCCCGGATTATTCACGTTCGCGGCTCAGCGGCTGGATCAAGTCCGGCGCGGTGACGCTGGACGGGACACAGGCGCCGCCGCGGCAGCTGCTGCGCGGCGGCGAACAGGTGCGGCTGCAGGTCGAGCTGGAAAACGAGGTGACCAGTGCGCCGGAAGACATCGCGCTGGACATCGTGCATGAGGACGCGCACCTGCTGGTGTTGAACAAGCCGGCCGGACTGGTGGTGCATCCGGGTGCCGGCAACCCGGCGGGCACCTTGCTCAACGCGTTGCTGCATCACGATCCGAAGCTGGCCGAGTTGCCGCGTGCCGGCATCGTGCATCGGCTGGACAAGGACACCTCGGGCCTGATGGTGGTAGCGAGGACACTGCCGACGTATACCGCGCTGGTCGACCTGCTGTCGCGGCACGAGGTGGAGCGGCAGTACGAGGCGGTGGTGCTGGGCACGATGGTGGCCGGCGGCACGGTCGACGAGCCGATCGGCCGCAGCATGGGCGACCGCCTGCGCCAGGCGGTGCGCGACGAAGAGGACGGCAAGCGCGCGGTGACCCATTACCGGCTGCGCGAACGTTTTCGGGCGCACAGCTTGCTGCAATGCCAGCTAGAGACCGGCCGCACCCATCAGATCCGCGTGCACATGGCGCATATCGGCCATCCCCTGATCGGCGACCCGTTGTACGGCGGCGGCCTGAAGCTGCCCAAGGGTGCCGGTGCGGAGCTGATCGCCATGCTGCGCGGGTTCCGCCGCCAGGCATTGCACGCGGAGAAGCTGTCGTTCGTCCATCCGGCCACCGGCGAAGCATTATCGTTCGGTGCCGAGCGGCCGGCCGATCAATGGGCGCTGATCGAAGCGCTGCGCGGGGATCTGCTCGAATACGGCCCGGATCATTATTGAGTCAGGCGGAGGTGCCGCCGTGCGGCAGGCTTCGTTTAAGCTGTGCCATCCCCGTCCACCGATTTTCCCCGGATCATGACCGACACCTGGATATTTCCCGACTGGCCGGCGCCATCACGGGTGCATGCAGCCGTCACTACCCGGCTGGGGCCGGGCCTGTCGGCGGGTCCGTTCGAACGTTTCAATCTCGGCCTGCGCAGCGGCGATTCGCCCGATGCGGTGCATTCCAATCGCAGCGCGCTGCAGCAGGCGCTGGCGTTGCCGGCGTCGCCACGCTGGCTGCATCAGGTACATGGGGTCACGGTGGCCGAGCTGGGGCCGCTGCCCAGCCCGGACGAGCCGCAGGCGGATGCTGCGGTATCCCATATCCCCGGCACGGTGCTTTCGATCCTCACCGCCGACTGCCTGCCGGTGCTGTTGTGCGCCGACGATGGCAGCGAGATTGGCGCCGCGCACGCGGGCTGGCGCGGCGTGGCCGGCGGCGTGCTGGAAGCGACGGTGCAGCAGTTGCAGACGTCGCCGGCGCGATTGCTGGCATGGCTGGGACCGTGCATCGGGGCGGCTTCGTACGAAGTGGGCGAGGAGGTCCGCGCCGCATTCGTGGCGCACGACGCGACAGCAGCGGACCGTTTCGTGCCGAGCCGGCCCGGTCACTGGCAGTGCGATCTGGCGGGACTGGCGCGACAGCGCCTGGCGTCGGCAGGTGTCACGCGGATCCACGGCGGCGGTTTCGATACGTACGCCGACCCGAGGTTCTATTCCTATCGCCGCGATGGCGCGCACAGCGGCCGTTTCGCCAGTCTCATCTGGCTGGCGTAAGCGCGGGAACGCAAGAATCGAGAGCCGCTTATCTCGATGATTTGCGGTGACAAGCACTGGAAAATTCGGACTTGTTCAAGCTACTCCCCCAAGGAACGAAGTCCGCGGCGGTCGATAGAAAGATGCACACCGGCCCAGGCCTGCCTTGTGGGAGCGACTTCAGTCGCGATGGCTGCGGCAGCGGCCTGCAGCATCTCGGGGTTGCAGCGGCTCGATGCACAACCGGGCGGCGCAGTCGCGACTGAAGCCGCTCCCACATCGGCGACGAGCAGAAACTTGTCCAGACGTTCCTAGCGGCACAAGGCCTGCAGGTACGCAACGCGCCAGGCCGTGATGTCGTTTTTCTGCAGCACCGCCATCATCGCGTTCCAGCGCTCGCGCCGTTCGGCCAGCGGCATGTTGATCGCGCGTTCCAGCGCATCGGCGACTTCCTCGGCATCGGCAGGGTTCACCAGCAGCGCGTCGGTAAGTTCCTGTGCCGCGCCCGCGAAGCGTGACAGCACCAGCACCCCGGGATCGTCCGGGTCCTGGGAGGCCACGTACTCCTTGGCTACCAGGTTCATGCCGTCGCGCAACGGGGTCACCAGGCCGACCCGCGCGGTGCGGTAGTAACCGGTCAGCAGCCGGTGCGGGAACGACTTGTTGATGTAGCGGACCGGCGCCCAGTCCGGTGCGGCGTACTTGCCGTTGATGTGGCCGGCGCTGCGTTCCAGTTCGCGGCGGATCTCCCGGTATTCCAGCACCGCGCCGCGCGAGGGCGGCGCGATCTGCAGGAAAGTGATGCGTCGATGCAGTTCGGGCGCTCGCTCCAGCAGCCGCGCGTATGCCTGGAAGCGTTGCGGCAGACCCTTGGAATAGTCCAGGCGATCGACGCCGATGATCAGCAGGCGGCCTTCCAGACTGTCGCGCAGCTGGCCGATTTCCTTGTTCGACATGGCGGTGCGCGCCATTCCGGCCAGGCCCGCAGTGTCGATGCTGATCGGGAACGCGGCGGCGCGGAACAAGCGGCCGTTCGCGCTGCGCAAGCGCCCGTCGCGGCGCATCGTGGCGCCGGTCTCGTGCAGAAAATAGTCTTCCAGCGCGCGCAGGTCGCGGGCGGTATGCACGCCGATCAGGTCGTAGCTGGCCAGCGTCTCCAGCAGCTCGCGGTGGTTGGGCAGTGCGATTAGCAATCCGGCGGCCGGAAGCGGGGTGTGCAGGAAGAAGCCGATGCGGTTTTTCACGCCGCGCCGGCGCAGCATCGCGGCCAGCGGAATCAGGTGGTAGTCGTGCACCCAGATGATGTCGTCGCGCGCGATGAGCTGGCGCAGCCGATCGGCGAACAGTTCGTTGACCCGCAGGTAGCCGTGCAGATGGTCGCGCTGGTAATTCACCAGGTCAGGCCGGTAATGCAGCATCGGCCATAGCGTGCCGTTGGCGAAGCCGGCATAGAAGCTGTCGTGGTCGGCGCGCGACAGGTCGATGGTCGCGTAGTCGATTTTCGCGTCGTGCAACCGGTGCAGTTCGGCGCCGGTTTCGGCGGCAAGCTTGCCGCTCCAGCCGAACCAAAGGCCGCCGCGTTCGCGCAGCGCGGCCTGCAGTGCCGAGGCAAGCCCGCCGGGTGCGCTCTGGCGCGGCAGGGCGACGCGATTGGACACCACCACCAGGCGGCCGCCGGATGGACGCGGCGTGATCACAGCGCGTCCTCCCAGCGCCGCGACAGCCGCATCGCCGCCTGGATCAGGCCGACCAGCGAATAGGTCTGCGGGTAGTTGCCCCAGTGCTCGCCGCTGCTCGGCGCGATGTCCTCGGACAGCAGGCCCAGCGCGTTGCGCTGTTTCAGCATGTGCTCGAACATCATTCGCGCCCGCTCCTTTCGGCCGGTGGCGGCGAGCGCCTCGATGTACCAGAACGTGCAGATGTTGAAGCTGCTCTCGGGCGCGCCGAAGTCGTCCGGCGCGATATAGCGGAATAGGTAATCGCCACGGCCCAGGGCCGCGCCGATCGCGTCGACGGTGGCCACGAAGCGCGGATCGGTCGCGTCGATGAAGCCGATGTCGGCCAGCAGCAGCAGGCTGGCGTCCAGGTGTTCGCCATCGTAGGCATCGACGAAGTAGCCGAGCCGTTCGTTCCATGCGCGCGCCTCGATCCGGTCATGCAGCTGCACGGCTTCCTCGTGCCAGTACCGAGCACGGTCGCCCAGCCCAAGCTCGGTGGCGATGTGCGCAAGCCGGTCGCAGGCGGCCCAGCACATCGCGGCGGAATAGGTATGCACGGCGGAGCGGCCGCGGTATTCCCACAGCCCGGCATCGGTCTGCTCGGCCATGCGCAGCGCCATCGTGCCCATCCGCTCGAGCCGCCGAAACATCACCTCGTCGCCGCGATGTTCGAGCCGGACGTCGAAGAACAATTGTGCCGAGGCGAGGACCACCGAACCGTAGACATCGTTCTGGCGCTGCCGCCACGCATCGTTGCCCACCCGCACCGGGCCCATCCCCCGATAACCCCTGAGCGTGTCCACCTGGCGCTCGGGAAGTTCGTCTTCGAAGGTGATGCCGAACACCGGGCCAAGCTCAGTGGAGTCGTTGTTGTTGGCGACCAGGTTGAAGGCGAAGCTGATGTACTCCTCCATGGTGCGCGTGGCGCCCAGCCGGTTGAGCGCTCGCACGGTGAAGGCGGCGTCGCGCAGCCAGCAATAACGGTAATCCCAGTTGCGTGCGCTGCCTTCCGATTCCGGGATCGACGTGGTCAGCGCGGCCACGATCGCGCCGGTGGCTTCGTACTGGCACAGCTTCAACGTGATGGCCGCGCGGATCACCGCGGCCTGCCATTCGTATGGAATGGAGAGGTAGCGCACCCATTCGCGCCAGTAGTCCAGCGTGCGTTCCAGCGCCAGGTGCACGAAATCGGCCACGTTGTCGTTGAGTGTCTCGTCCGGGCCAAACACGAAATGCGCGGGCCGGTCGAGTCCGAACGGCAGGCCGCGCTCGATCATCGGCGTGGCCACGTCGCTGGTCAGCCGCTGCACTACATCGCTGAGCAGGTAGCGGATGTGATTGCTGCCCGAGGTGGTCTGCGCGGCGCGTGCGCCGTAGTCGCACAATGGGCGCATCCGGATGCGAATGCGTGGCGATCCGCTGATCGGAGTCACCCGGCGCGTCAGCATTTCCGGATGGTAGAAGCGCCCATTCGAGCGATAGCGCGGCGCGAAGTCGGTGACCTCGACAGCGCCCCCGTGGTGGTCGAACAAGCGCGTCACCAGCACCGCCGTATTGGCCAGATAGAACTGTTCGGCGCGTTCGAAATCCTCCAGCTCGATCGCCCAGTCGCCGCCTTCGGTCGTCGGCGAAAGCAGGGCACAGAAACTGGCGTCGGCATCGAAACGCGGCAGGCAGCACCAGGCGATGCGCGCCTGGCTGTCGATCAGCGCGGCGACACTGCCGTTGCCGATCACGCCAAGCTCAAGGCTGGCGCGCCGGATCTCCTTCCGGGGGATCTCCTTCGGGGATTCGGACATGGGTGGAGGCTCCGTGCGTGAGGGCGTCCAGGACGCGGGTCAGCCAGGCTTCCGCTGCGACGGGGCCAGCCAGGGTGAATGCGGCCAGGCTCGGTTCGCGCGCGCCGATCCGTACGCTGAGCCCGTGTCGAGCGTTGACGCTGGCGAACGCATGTTCGTCGGTAAGGTCGTCACCCAGGTAGACCGGGCGGCGACCGGCAAACGGCGCGCGCCGCAGCAATTCCAGCACCGCGCGACCCTTGTCCATGCCGGATGGCTTGAGTTCCAGCACCAGGTTGCCCGGCTGCAGTTCGTAGCCTGGCAGCTGCGCCATCAAGGCGATGGCCGCCTCGTGCAGGGCCGGCAGCTGCGCCGGTGCGCGGCGGCAATGCAAGGCCACCGCGGCGTGCTTGTCTTCCACCTGCACGCCGTCGAAGCGTGCGGCCAGCGTGCGCGCGACGTCGCGGATATGTGCTTGCGCTGCGGCAGCGACCGTGAAATGCCGGCAGCTGCCGTCGGCGTGGCGCAACTGCAAACCGTGCAAGCCGGCAGCGGCCCAGTGCGAAGAGGCGAACAGGCGGTCAAGGTCGGCCAGCTCGCGGCCGCTGACCAGGGCCAGCGCGCCGTCGAGGACCTGGCGCAGGGCATGCAGCAATGCCAGCAGCGGAGCGTCGGGTTGAACCGCCAGCGGGTCGTCGGCAAAGTCGAGCAAGGTGCCGTCGACGTCGAGGAAGATCGCCCAGCGCGCGGTGGCGTCGGGCAACGGGGGCGGCGGCAGCGGGTCGCGGGGCGCGATGGCGATAGCGGGAGTGGCCGGTGACATCGTTGTTACCCTAACAAACCGAATGTGAAAATCGCCTGTGTGCGGCCCGTGCGCGATGCGGATACATTGGCGTGCGGCGATCTTGATTCGTTGCTCAGCGCCCGCACCTTGCAGGCAGTGACGGGACGGCCGTCAATTCCTCGGACGCAAATCACCAGACGGGATCATCGATATGCGCACGGACAAACTCACTTCGCGTTTCCAGCAGGCACTGGCCGACGCCCAGTCGCTGGCCGTGGGCCGCGACCACAACATGCTCGAGCCGGTGCACGTGATGGCGGCGCTGCTCAACCAGCAGGGCGGCTCGACCGCGCCGATGCTGACCCAGGCGCAGGTCAACGTGCCGGCGCTGCAGCAGCGCGTCAATGATCTGCTGGAACGCCTGCCCAGGGTCAGCGGGCAGGAAGGCAACGTCAACCTGGGCAACGATCTGAACCGGCTGCTCAACCTCACCGACAAGCTGGCGCAGCAGCGCGGCGACCAGTTCATCGCCAGCGAGTTGTTCGTGCTGGCGGCGCTGGAGGACAAGGGCGAGCTGGGCGCCGCGCTGAAGGCGGCCGGTGTCACCAAGCCTAATCTCGAAGCGGCGATCGAAAAGCTCCGCGGCGGCGAGAAAGTGCAGAGCGAGAATGCCGAAGAGCAGCGCCAGGCACTGGAAAAATACTGCATCGACCTCACCGCGCGTGCCGAATCCGGCAAGCTCGATCCGGTGATCGGCCGCGACGAAGAGATCCGCCGCACCATCCAGGTGCTGCAGCGGCGCACCAAGAACAACCCGGTGTTGATCGGCGAGCCCGGCGTGGGCAAGACCGCCATCGTCGAAGGGCTGGCCCAGCGCATCATCAAGGGCGAAGTACCCGAAGGGCTGCGTGATCGGCGGGTGCTGGCGCTGGACATGGGCGCGCTGATCGCCGGTGCGAAATTCCGCGGCGAGTTCGAGGAGCGCCTGAAGGCCGTGCTCAACGATCTGGCCAAGAACGAAGGCCAGATCATCCTGTTCATCGACGAACTGCACACCATGGTCGGTGCCGGCAAGGCCGAGGGCGCGATGGATGCGGGCAACATGCTCAAGCCGGCGCTGGCGCGCGGCGAGCTGCACTGCATCGGCGCCACCACGCTGGACGAATACCGCAAGTACATCGAGAAGGACGCCGCGCTGGAGCGCCGCTTCCAGAAAATCTTCGTGGGCGAGCCGAGTGTCGAAGACACCATCGCGATCCTGCGCGGGCTGAAAGAGCGCTACGCGGTGCACCACGGCGTCGAGATCACCGATCCGGCGATCGTTGCCGCCGCCACGCTGTCGCACCGCTACATCGCCGACCGTCAGTTGCCGGACAAGGCGATCGACCTGATGGACGAAGCCGCTTCGCGCATCCGCATGGAGATCGACTCCAAGCCAGAAGAACTCGACCGGCTGGAGCGGCGGCTGATCCAGCTGAAGATCCAGCGCGAGATGCTGAAGAAGGAAAAGGACAGCGAGTCGAAGCAGCGTCTGGCCGACCTCGAAACCGACATCGAGAAACTGGAGCGCGAGTTCTCCGACCTCAATGAGATATGGAAGTCCGAGAAGGCCGCGCTGCAGGGCGCGACCAAGGTGAAGGAGCAGATCGAGCAGGCCCGGCAGGAACTCGACGCAGCCCAGCGCCGGCAGGACTACGCGAAGATGAGCGAGATCCAGTACGGCCGGTTGCCGGAGCTGGAGAAGCAGCTCGCTGCCGCGCAGGCGGCCGAGACGCAGGACTTCAAGCTGCTGCAGGACAAGGTCACCGCCGAGGAAATCGCCGAGGTGGTGAGCCGCTGGACCGGCATTCCGGTCAGCAAGATGCTCGAGGGCGAGCGGGACAAGCTGCTGCACATGGAGGATCAGCTGCACAAGCGCGTGGTCGGCCAGGACGAGGCGGTGCACGCGGTGTCCGATGCGATCCGCCGTTCCCGCGCCGGCCTGTCCGATCCGAACCGGCCGAACGGTTCATTCCTGTTCCTCGGCCCCACCGGCGTGGGCAAGACCGAGTTGTGCAAGGCGCTGGCCGAGTTCATGTTCGATACCACCGACGCGATGGTGCGCATCGACATGAGCGAGTTCATGGAGAAGCATTCGGTGAGCCGGCTGGTCGGTGCGCCGCCGGGTTACGTCGGCTACGAGGAGGGCGGCTATCTCACCGAGGCGGTGCGCCGGCGGCCTTACAGCGTGATCCTGCTCGACGAGGTGGAGAAGGCGCACCCGGACGTGTTCAACATCCTGCTGCAGGTGCTCGACGACGGCCGGCTCACCGATGGCCAGGGCCGCACGGTCGACTTCCGCAATACCGTGATCGTGATGACCTCGAACCTGGGTTCGCAGATGATCCAGGACGCCTCCGAGAACAGCGTGGGCGGCGATGCCGAGGAGCAATACACGCAGATGAAGGCGTCGGTGATGGGCGTGGTTCAGGCCCACTTCCGTCCGGAGTTCATCAACCGGCTCGACGAGATCGTGGTGTTCCGTCCGCTAGACAAGGCGCAGATCCGCGCGATCGCGCGGATCCAGCTGGCGTACCTGGAGAAGCGCCTGGCCGAGCGCCAGGTGAAACTGGAGATAAGCGACGCCGCGCTGGCGTTGCTTGGCAATACGGGTTTCGATCCGGTCTACGGTGCGCGGCCCTTGAAGCGGGCGATCCAGCAACAGCTGGAGAACCCGCTGGCGCGGGAGATTCTCGAAGGCCGCTACCCGTCCGGCAGCACCGTCGCGGTGGATGCCGCCGGCGGCCATCTGGTGTTCAAGCAAGCCTGAGGCCGCGCAAAAATCCCGGCGCGAGCCGGGATTTTTCTGGTTGTCCGGATGGCGGGCTTCACCAGCTGTAGCGCACCTTGCCGTACACGTAGGCGCCGTTGTAGCCGAACGGCGAGAAGGTCGAATACGGCAAGGTGCCGTTGTTGCTGTTGTTGGCGATGTTCTTGTCGGGGTGGATGTTCAGCGCATTGTCCACGCCCAGCGTGAAAGCCCAGTTCTGCCAGTGGTAGTTGCCTGCCAGGTCCAGGACCCACTTGGGGCTGAAGGTCTGGTCGACGATGCCCTTTGCCGGGTTGTAGGTTGCGAGGCTGCTCACGTAGCTGGTGTAGCTGCCGTAGCGGGTGAGCGTGCCGGTGAAGCTCCACCGACCGATCCCGTATTGCTCGTTGAGGATCAGCTTGCTGCGCGGCGAGGAGTTGCCGAGGTAGCCCTTGATGTCCTGGCGGTTGAGGCGCACAAAGCCTGTGTTGCCCAGGCTGCTCAGTACCGCTGGGTTGGGCTTGATGCTGGTGACCTTGTTCTGGTTGTAGTTGGCGCTGAGCGTCGTGGTCAGCGTGCCGGCGCTGCCGAAGTCCGCCAGGTAGGTGCCTACGAAATCGACGCCGCGGGTGCGCGTGTCGCCCGCGTTGGTGAAGTAGTTGACGCTGCTGTAGTTGAGGTTGGTGACGCCGTTGGCGGCCAGGTAGCTGACCACCGCCGGGGTGGTGGTGGAGATCGCACCGGACAGCGCGATGCGGTTCGTGATGTCGATCTGGTAGACGTCCACGCTCAGGTTGAGTGCGTCGGTGGGGTTCCACACTGCGCCCAGCGTGAAGTTCTTCGACTTTTCCGGCTTCAGCGGCTCGGCACCCAGGAGGGTGGCGATCTGGCTGCCCACCGGGACCAGTCCGCGGTTGTAGATACCTGCGGGAAGCCCGGGCAGGGCCCCGTTGCCGTAGAACAGCGAGCCGATCTGCGAGAAATATTCCTGTCCCAGCGAAGGCGCGCGGAAGCCGGTGGATGCGCTGCCGCGCAGGGCGAAGCTGTCGGTGAAATCGTAGCGCGCGGCCAGCGCGCCCGACGTGGTGTTGCCGAAATCGGAGTAGTCCTCGTGACGCACGGCCAGCGAGGTGCCGAGCTTGTCGGTGAGGTTGGTCTCGAAGTCGAGGTACTCGGCCACGTCGTGGCGCGAGGCGTTCACGGCATTGGCGGGCTGCCAGCCGGCGAAGCCCTGCGCACCGCCGGAGACACCGGAGGTGCCCACGTACCAGGAGGGCAGGTCGCCCGCCCGAATGGCGTAGGTCTGGCGAAGGTACTCGGTACCGAAGGCCATGGTGACGGGATTGGGCAGCCAGCCGGGCCTTAAGTCCTTGGCGATGTCGATGTCGAAGGACTGCTGGGTAGCCTTCAGGATGCCGTCGTGGAACACCGTCGGTGTGGTACCAAAGTCGTGCAGGTAGGCGTAGTTGAGGCTATTGCGCGTCTCGTAGCGCACGCGGTTGCCGCCGTAGTTGCCGCTCACGTCCCAGCGCCAGCCGTCGACGGTGCCGCGCAGCCCGGCCACCAGCGACTGGTCGTTGGAGTCGGCGTTCTCCAGCGGCAGGAAGCCGTCCGGATACACCGAGGCCATCAGCGGGTTGTTGGGCTTGGGGCTGTTGAGGCCGTAGCGGAAGAACGCCGGCGAGACGCTGTCGCGGTGGCTGAAGTGGCCGAACGCGTAGAACTCCACATTGGGCGTGATGTCGTACTGCGCGTTGAGCAGCACGTTGCTGCTGTGCACCGAGGGATCGCCCTGGCGGAAGTTCACGCCCAGCGCGGCCCACGCCGGCGAGCGGTTGTCCGGGCCGGCGCGGTTGGTGTGGTCCTCGTTGCCGCTTTCCAGCGCGACGCGCAGCCAGCCGCGGTCGCCGCTCAGCGGGATGCCGAAGTCGGCCGAGCCCAGCCACTGGCGCCCATCACCGGCCGAATACTGGCCGCCGCTCACTTCCACGTCACCCCCCTTGGCGCCCTTCTTGAGGATCACGTTGATCACGCCGGCGATCGCGTCGGAGCCGTATTGCGCCGACGCGCCGTCGCGCAGCACCTCGATGTGGTCGATGGCCGAGATCGGGATGGTGTTGAGATCCACCGGCTGCGAGCCGCGGCCGATCACGCCGTTGTTGAGCAGGATGGCACCGGGGTGCCAGCGCTTGCCGTTCACCAGCACCAGCACTTGGTCGGGCGACAGGCCACGCAGCTGCGCCGGGCGCTGGGTGTCGGCGGTGTCGGCCGCCGCCGGGCGCGGAAAGTTCAGCGAGGGGATGATGCGTGCCAGCGCCGTCGGCAGGTCGTTGGTGCCGGTTTGCTGCAGCACCTTGGCCGAGACGACGTCGATCGGGGTCAGCGAGCTGCTTTCGGTGCGGCTGTCGGAACGGGTGCCGGTGACGATCACGGCGCTCAGCTCCTTGGCCTTCTTGGTCGCCGGTGGCGTGCCGGCATCCTGCGCGGCGGCGTTGCCGGACAGCGCCAGAAGCACGGCGGCAGGCAGCCACGCCAGTGCGATCGGTTTGGAACGTTTGCTCATCGGAACTCTCCGTCTTCGTGGGTTGCTGCGTCGCAACAATTGCAGATTAGTGGCGCATCGTTATTTCGTCAATAGACGTATAGACGTCTATACGTCCAATTCGCCGGCATTGTCGGGGTCCGTGTGTACCTGGAACACTTTTGCCCCTGGCTTCAGACTACTCCCGGGGTATGGCCGGCGCCACGCGCCGGTTGGGACATTGAATTCCTCGCGAACGCGCCGATAATGGCCAACTGCCAGCCCCTCGTTGGCTGGACTGTCCGGAGTTTTCATGCCCATCTACGAATTTGAATGCAGCCATTGCGGCCACCGTTTCGATCGCCTGCAGAAGTTGTCCGACACCGATCCCTCGGTCTGTCCAGCCTGCGATGCGCCGCATCTGCGGCGGATGGTCAGCGCGCCGTCGTTCCGGCTGGCCGGCAGCGGCTGGTACGAAACCGATTTCAAGAAGGACGGCGACAAGAAGCGCAATCTGGCCGAGGCCTCGGGCGGCGGCGAAACTCGGCCCGCCGCCGGTGCGGGCGCCACGACGACACCGCCTGCAGCTTCGCCGGCACCCGCACCGGCGGCAGCCCCGGCCGCATCGAGCGGCAAGAGTCCCGACTGATCACCGCGGGCGGGGTGCACGAGGTATTCAAGGAAGGGCGGACCGCCAGATCCACCGCGGTACGACAGCAACAAGAAGCGCTACCAGCTTCGATGTCGGTCGCCAGAGCCGGGTCCGGCCGGAATCGCGCCGGCGCATGGTTGGTTCCCGGCCGGCGATTGCGCGGGCGCTCAGCCACGCAGCCGCCAGCTGGCAGGAAACCCGCCGGCAGGCCTCGCGGTGCTAATATTCGCGGTCTTTTCCATCTGCTTCAGCCGCATTGCGGCTTGCCCGGAGTTTCAAGCGCATGCGCACGCATTACTGCGGCCTCATCGATGAGTCGCTGATCGGCCGGACCGTCACCTTGTGCGGCTGGGTCAACAAGATCCGGCTGCAGGCCCATGTCGCCTTCGTCGACCTGCGTGACCACGAAGGGCTGGCCCAGGTGGTGATCGACCGCGACAACGAGGCAGCCTTTGCCCAGGCCAACGAGATCGGCAACGAGTACTGCCTGCGCGTCACCGGCACCATACGTCAGCGGGTATCGGTCAACGACAAGCTGAAAACCGGCACGGTCGAACTCGTGGCCGACACGGTGGAGATCCTCAACGCCGCGAAGGATCTGCCGTTCGCGATGCACGAGAACCCGAACGAGGACATGCGGATGACCTATCGCTACCTCGACCTGCGCCGTCCCGAAATGCAGGCGATGATGCGCAAGCGCATCCGGCTGGTGCAGGCGCTGCGCCGTTATCTCGACGAGCGCGGCTTCCAGGATGTCGAGACGCCGATTCTGACCAAGGCCACCCCCGAGGGGGCTCGCGACTACCTGGTGCCCAGCCGCGTGCATCCGGGCCAGTTCTACGCGCTGCCGCAGTCGCCGCAGCTGTTCAAGCAGATACTGATGGTGGCCGGCTTCGACCGTTACTACCAGATCGCGCGCTGCTTCCGCGACGAGGACCTGCGCGCCGATCGCCAGCCGGAATTCACCCAGCTCGACCTCGAGTTCGCGTTCGTCGAGGAAAAGGACGTGCAGGATTTCGTGGAGGAGCTCATTCGCCACGTATTCCGCGAAGTGCAGGAGGTGGAACTCGACGCGTCCTTCCCGCGCATGACCTGGGCCGAGGCGATGCGCCGCTTCGGTTCGGACAAGCCCGACCTGCGCATCGCGCTGGAACTGGCCGACGTCGCCGATGCGGTGAAGCATGTCGAGTTCAAGGTGCTCGCCGAGCCGGCCAACGCCGCGGATGGCCGTGTCGCCGCGCTGCGCGTACCCGGTGGCAGCACGCTGTCGCGCAAGGACATCGACGGCCTCACCGAATATGTGTCGCGCTACGGTGCGAAGGGCCTGGCCTGGCTCAAGGTCGAGGATCTGGCGAAGGGCCGCGACGGGATCAACTCGCCGGTGGCGAAATTCCTCGACGACGCGGCGCTGGACGCCGTGCTCCAGGCTACCGGCGCGCAGAGCGGCGACATCGTGTTCATCGGCGCCGGCAGCTGGAAGGCCGTCACCGACTTCATGGGCGCGCTGCGGCTGAAGGTCGGCAAGGATCGCGGCCTGGTCGAGAACAGCTGGAAGCCGCTGTGGGTCACCGACTTTCCGATGTTCGAGTACGACGCCGAAGAGCAACGCTTCGTCGCCCTGCATCACCCGTTCACCGCGCCGAAGGTGGACGACGCCGCGCAACTGCGCGCCGATCCGCACAATGCGGTGAGCCGCGGCTACGACATGGTGTTGAACGGCAACGAGATCGGCGGCGGCTCGATCCGTATCCACCGGCCGGAGATGCAGAGCACGGTATTCGAACTGCTGGGCATCGGCGCCGAAGAGGCCGAGAGGAAGTTCGGCTTCCTGCTGAAGGCGCTGAAATTCGGCGCGCCGCCGCATGGCGGGCTGGCGTTCGGCATCGACCGCATCGCGGCGCTGATGGCCGGCACCGAGTCGATCCGCGACGTTATCGCGTTCCCCAAGACCACCAGTGCGCAGGATCTGATGACTG
Organism: Rhodanobacter terrae; assembly: GCF_042657005.1. Classification (NCBI taxonomy): domain Bacteria; kingdom Pseudomonadati; phylum Pseudomonadota; class Gammaproteobacteria; order Lysobacterales; family Rhodanobacteraceae; genus Rhodanobacter; species Rhodanobacter terrae. The sequence goes on along the minus strand of NZ_JBHSNG010000012.1, from coordinate 70,001 downwards.
ACGCGCCGTCGATGGTGAGCGACGCGCAGCTGAAGGAACTGCATGTGCGCGTGGCGGCCGGCAAGGAGGCTGCCGGCTGATTCGCCGACAGCGCCCCCCGCGACCTTCAGGCGGCATGCCATGAGCGACCACGTAATCCTGTTGCACGGCTTGTGGATGCGAGGCTTCGCGTTGTCCATGCTGCATCGCCGGTTGATCGAGGCCGGCTTTCGTGTGCACCGCTTCGATTACCTCAGCGTGGCGGCGACCCAGCAGCGCATTCTCGATCGGTTGCAGGCGCGCATGGTCTCGCTGGCAGCCGAGGGCGATGCCGTGCATCTGGTCGGCCACAGCCTCGGTGGCCTGCTGGCCTTGCGTGCCTGTCTCGAAGGCGACCTGCCGCCCGGCCGCATCGTCTGCCTGGGCTCGCCGCTGAAGGGCAGTGCGGCTGCGCGCGGTTTCGCCGCCTGGGGCCGCGGCGGCGAAGTGTTGCTGGGGCACAACCGCGAATTGTTGGAGCAGGGTTTCGAGCGCTGGGACGGGCCGCGCGAAGTCGGCATGATCGCCGGCCGCATGCCGCTGGGTCTGGGCGCCATGCTGGGCCATTTTGCCGGTGAGCACGACGGTACGGTGGCGGTCGAGGAGACCCGCCTGGCCGGCCTGACCGCGCATTGCGTGGTCGAGGCGAACCATACCGGCCTGCTGTTTTCCGCCGAAGTGGCACAGCGTGTCGCCCGTTTCCTGCATCAGGGCCGTTTCGAGGCCGATTGAGCACGCCCTGCGCTGTTCTGCCTCATGCCGGGGATTCCGGCACACGATCCGAAATCAGGTAAAATTCCCGGTTCGTTCAGCTGATCGAGTGCAGGCATTGTCATGGGTAGAGGTCCGTCCATCGAAGGTCGCAAGAATGCCGAGGACGCCAAGCGCGCCAAGGTATTCACCAAGCTGATCCGCGAAATCACCGTCGCCACGCGCGCCGGTGTCGCCGATCCGGCGGCCAATCCGCGGTTGCGTTCGGCGGTGGACAAGGCGCTGTCGGCGAACATGACCCGTGACACCATCGACCGCGCGATCAAGCGCGGCTCCGGCGCCGACGGCGGCGCCGACATGCACGAGATGCGCTATGAAGGTTACGGCCCCGCCGGCATCGCGCTGATCATCGACTGCGTCACCGACAATCCGGTGCGTACCGTCGCCGACGTGCGCCACGGACTGACGAAGCATGGCGGAAACCTCGGTACCAGCGGCTCGGTGGCATTCCAGTTTCATCGCTGCGGCGAGCTGGTGTTCGTCACAGCAGGCGATGCGGCCCTGGAGGAAAAGATCCTCGAAGCCGCACTCGAGGCCGGCGCCGACGACGTGGTGAACGAGGCCGGCGAGAGCACCGTGCTGTGTGCGCCGGAAAGCTTCGAGGCAGTGCAGCAGGCGCTGGTCGCCGCCGGCCTCAGGCCGACGCATGCGGAAGTGGTGATGCGCCCGGCCAATCGGGTGGCGATTCCCGCCGAGGCGCAGGAAACGCTGCTCGACCTGATCGACTGGCTGGAAGAGCTCGACGACGTGCACGAGATCTATCACAACGCCGTGCTGCCGATCGAGGCCGCCGAATAAGTCGGAAGGCCGACGGCCTTTCGCATCGCATCCGAGATGACCCGAATTCTAGGCATCGACCCGGGCAGTCAGCGCACCGGCGTGGGCATCATCGACGTCGACGATGCCGGCAAGCTCACCCATGTCTTTCATGCCGCGCTGGTGGTGGCCGGCGAGGCCACGTTTCCGTTGCGCCTGAAACGCATATTTGACGAACTGTGTGACATCATCGCCGCGCATCAGCCCGCCGAGTGCGGGATCGAGCGCGTGTTCATGGCGCGCAATCCGGATTCGGCGCTGAAGCTTGGCCAGGCGCGCGGCGCCGCGATTTGCGCGGTGGTCAGCCGGGGGATCGCGGTGCACGAATATGCAGCAACCGAAGTGAAGCAGTCCGTGGTCGGCAGCGGCCGCAGCGACAAGACCCAGGTGCAGCACATGATCGGCGTATTGCTCGGGTTGAAGGGTCCGGTGCAAGCCGATGCCGCCGATGCACTGGCGGTCGCGGTCACCCATGCGCACACCCGCGCCAGCCTGGCCCGCGTCGGCATCCCGCGCACCGCCTGGAGACGTCGCCGATGATCGGACGTCTGCGTGGCATCCTGATTTCCAAGCAGCCGCCCTCGCTGCTGGTCGAGGTCGCCGGCGTCGGTTACGAAGTCGAGGCGCCGATGTCGACGATCTACGACCTGCCGGGCATCGGCAAGGAAGTGATCCTGCTCATCCATCATGCGGTGAAGGAAGACGGCGTGACGCTGTACGGCTTCCTGCATGAGAGCGAGCGCACGCTGTTCCGCAACCTGCTCAAGGTCAGCGGGATCGGCGGCAAGATTGCGCTCGCGGTGCTGTCCGGTGTCGCCGCCGAGCATTTCGCGCGGCTGGTGCATGCAGGCGATGTGGTTGCGCTGACCAAGATCCCCGGCATCGGCAAGAAGACCGCCGAGCGCATCGTGGTGGAACTGCGCGATCGTCTCGACGGCGTGTCCAGTCTGCCGGGCACCTCCGTTCGCGGCGATGCACCGCTGGACGCGGCTGGCGAGGCCACCGTGGCCTTGCAGCAGCTGGGCTACAAGCCTGTGGAAGTCACCCGGCTGGTTCAGAAGGTTGCCGCCGAAGGCGACAACGCCGAAGCCATCATTCGCAAGGCGCTGCGCGCCGCACTGGCAGGTTGATACGACCCCGCCGGACATTCTGCAATGGAGTTGATCCCTTGATTCACGACAACCTGCATACCGATCCGTCGCCGGACTCGAAGAAGCGTCTCGCCGCACTCGCGGTCGGCGCGGTCGGCGTGGTCTACGGCGACATCGGCACCAGCCCGCTGTACACGTTGCAGACAGTGCTGGGCGAGCGCGGCATGACGTCCGCGCCGGTGAATGTGCTCGGCGGACTGAGCCTGATCTTCTGGGCGCTGGTCATCGTGGTGTCGATCAAGTATGTGCTGTTCATCATGCGCGCCGACAACAAGGGCGAAGGCGGCATCATGGCTTTGATGGCGCTGGCGCAGCGCAGCGTTCGGGACATTCCGCGACTCCGCTGGATCATCGCGGTGCTGGCGATCTTCGGCGCGGCACTGTTCTATGGCGATGGCGTGATCACGCCGGCGATCTCGGTGCTGTCCGCGGTGGAGGGCCTGGAAATCGCCGCGCCGGGACTGGCGCGCTGGGTGGTGCCGATCACCATCGTGGTGATCCTCGGCCTGTTCTGGCTGCAGAAACACGGCACCGACAAGATCGGCGTGGTGTTCGGCCCGGTGTGCGTGGTGTGGTTCCTGAGCATCGCGGCGCTGGGTGTCAACGGCATCGTGCATCACCCGCAGGTGCTTTGGGCGCTCAGTCCGATGTATGGCGTCGAGTTCTTCCTGCACAATCATGCACGAGGGTTCTTCGCGCTCGGCGCGGTGGTGCTGGCGGTGACCGGTACCGAGGCGCTGTACGCGGACATGGGACATTTCGGGCGCAAGCCGATCCGTCTCGCCTGGGCCTTCTTCGTGCTGCCGGCGCTGTTGCTCAACTATTTCGGCCAGGGCGCACTGGTGCTCGGGGATCCCAAGGCGGCGGCCAATCCGTTCTATCTGCTGGTGCCGCAACCGCTGCTGTACCCGATGATCGCGCTGGCCACCGCGGCGACGGTGATCGCCTCGCAGGCAGTGATCTCCGGCGCGTTCTCGATGACGCGCGAAGCCATGCAGCTCGGTTATGTGCCGCGCATGCGCATCGTGCATACCTCGCGCGAGATGTCGGGGCAGATTTTCGTGCCATGGATCAATCGCATGCTGCTGGTGCTGATCCTGGGGGCAGTGCTCGGGTTCCGCTCGTCGGCGAATCTGGCCGCGGCGTACGGTATCGCGGTGACCGGCACGATGGTGATCACCACGATGCTTGCGCTGATCGTCGCGCGCTATCAATGGAAATGGAATCTGCTGCAGGTGGCAGGTACCGGCCTGCTGTTCCTCACCGTCGATGTAGCGTTCTTCGGCGCCAACCTGATCAAGGTCGAGCATGGCGGCTGGTTCCCGCTGGCGATGGGGCTGGCCGTGTTCATCATGATGACCACCTGGCGGCGCGGCCGCGAACTGGTGGTGCGCGAGATCAAGCAAGGCGGCCTCGCGTTGGCGCCGTTCATCGAGAACATCGTCCAGCATCCGCCGCTGCGCGTGCCGGGGACGGCGGTGTTCCTCACCGGCAACGTGCAGGCGGTGCCGCATGCGCTGCTGCACAACCTCAAGCACAACAAGGTGCTGCATGAGCGCAACGTGATGCTCACGGTGGCGATACTGGAGATGCCGGTTGCCGAAGAGGATGAACGCATCGAGATCACGCCGATGCACGGCGAGTTCTACGGTCTTGAGCTGCGCTTCGGATTCTCCGAAGACCCGAACATCCCGCAGGCGCTGACACGTTGCGCGCGCGCGAACCTGCCGTTCGACATGATGGACACCACGTTCTTTCTGTCGCGCGAAACCATCGTCGCCACCGATCGCCCCGGCATGGCGCTGTGGCGAGACAAGCTGTTCGTCTTCATGGCGCGCAATGCGTTGCCGGCCACCGCGTTCTTCCACATTCCCGGCAACCGTCTGATCGAACTTGGCGCACAAGTCGAAATCTGAAAGAAAACGGGTAGGAGCCCGCTGGCGGGCGATGCTCTCGCTTTGATGGTCGGATAGGAAAGATCAAAGCAACAGCATCGCCCGCCAGCTGGCTCCTACATGTGGTAGGGCAGGCCTGCCATAATGCGGATATGACCGACCACCGCATCATCACCGCTGCCGCCCAGCTCGACGACGACGCGCTGGAGGCCACCATCCGGCCGAAGCGGTTGGCCGAATATCTGGGCCAGCAGGCGGTGCGCGAACAGCTGTCGATCTACATCGAGGCGGCCAGGAAGCGCGGCGGTGCGCTCGATCACGTGCTGATCTTCGGGCCGCCCGGGCTGGGCAAGACCACGCTGAGCCATGTCGTGGCGAACGAACTGGGCGTCAACCTGCGCTCCACCTCCGGTCCGGTGCTCGAACGTGCCGGCGATCTGGCCGCTCTGCTGACCAATCTCGAAGCGAACGACGTGCTGTTCGTGGACGAGATCCATCGGCTGTCGCCGGTGGTCGAGGAAGTGCTGTATCCGGCGATGGAGGACTTCCAGATCGACATCATGATCGGCGAGGGTCCGGCCGCCCGTTCGATCAAGCTGGATCTGCCGCCGTTCACCCTGATCGGCGCGACCACCCGCGCCGGCATGCTCACCGCGCCCTTGCGCGACCGCTTCGGCATCGTGCAGCGGCTGGAGTTCTATACCGCCGACGAACTCGGCGCGATCGTGCGGCGGGCCGCCCGCATCCTGGGCATCGTCTGCGCGCCGGAAGGGGCTCAGGAAATCGCCCGCCGTTCGCGCGGCACGCCGCGCATCGCCAACCGCCTGCTGCGCCGGGTGCGCGATTATGCCGAGGTACGTGCCGGCGGCGAGATCACGCTGGCGGTGGCGCAGGCCGCGCTGGACATGCTGAAGATCGACCCGGAAGGTTTCGACGAGCTGGACCGGCGCCTGCTCGGCCTGATCGTCGAGAACTTCGACGGCGGCCCGGTCGGCGTGGAATCGCTGGCCGCGGCACTGAGCGAGGATCGCGGCACGCTGGAGGACGTGGTCGAGCCGTACCTGATACAGCAGGGTTACCTGATACGCACCGCCCGCGGACGCATGATCAGCGCCAAAGGCTGGCGCTACCTGGGGCTGACCCCGCCGCGCCAGGTGCAGCCGGCCGACTTGTTCAATGCCGAGGCGGGCGATGTCTGAGTCTCCCTTCAGCTGGCCGGTGCGGGTGTACTGGGAGGATACCGACGCCGGCGGCGTGGTCTATCACGCCGGCTACCTGCGTTTCATGGAGCGTGCCCGCAGCGAGTGGATGCGCGCGCTGGGCGTCGACCAGATGGCGTTCAAGCAGGCTACCGGGCTGGCTTTCATGGTGCGCGACATGCAGATCGACTTCCTCAAGGCCGCCCTGCTGGATGATGAACTGTCGGTAACGGTCGAAGTCAAAGAAAGGCGCGCAGCCAGTATCCTGTTCACCCAGACGATCACGAAGACGGACGGCAGCTGCCTGATTCGCGCGCAAGTGCGGGTGGCCTGCGTGGATCTGCAGCGCATGCGTCCGGCGCCGATTCCTGCTGATCTGATTCCAGCTGATCTGATTCCCGAACCTGCACCCTAGACCACAAGCCAACTGGCGGAGAACCTTCAAGCAATGAACGGTGGACTGAACATTTTTTCGCTGATCGCGGACTCGAGTCTGCCGGTGCAGCTGGTGCTGCTGGTGCTGCTGGTGTTCTCGTTCCTGTCCTGGGTGATCATCATCCGCAAGTACACGCAGACCAAGGCGGCGATGGAAGATGCCGAGGCGTTCGAGGAGCGTTTCTGGTCCGGCGGCGACCTGGCCCAGCTGTTCCGCGAGGTCAGCGGCCGCGGTGCCGACAACGGCGGTATCGAGAACATCTTCGAATCGGGCTTTCGCGAATTCGCCCGCCAGCGCCAGCGCAAGACGCATGACGTGCGCAGCGTGATGGAGAGTTCCGAACGCGCCATGCAGGTAACCGGCACGCGCGAAATCGGCCTGCTCGAGCGCAACCTGGAGTTTCTCGCCAACGTCGGCTCGATCAGCCCGTATGTCGGCCTGTTCGGCACCGTGTGGGGCATCATGGGCGCGTTCCAGGGCCTGGGTGAGATGAAGGACGTCACCATCGCGGTGGTCGCGCCGCACATCTCCGAAGCCCTCATCGCCACCGCGATGGGCTTGTTCGCGGCGATTCCGGCGCAGTGGGCATACAACCGCTACGCCACCAAGGTCGAGCGGATCGCCTCGCGCTACGACGTGTTCCAGGAGGAGTTCTCCTCCGTGCTGCAGCGGCAGATCCAAACCGACGACGCAGCCTGAGCGGAGCAGCAGCCATGCGAACCTCCGGGCGCCAGCGGCGCTACAAGCTCAAATCCGAAATCAACGTGGTGCCGTACATCGACGTGATGCTGGTGCTGCTGATCATCTTCATGGTCACCACGCCGATGATGAATTCCAGCGTCGACGTGCAGCTGCCGCAGGCCAACGCCAAGTCGCTGCAGCAGAAGAAGGACCCGGTGCTGGTCTCGGTGCTGCAGGACGGCCAGCTCTACCTGACCCTGAGCGGAGCCAAGAAGGAGCTGGTCGACGAGAACACGCTCAAGCTCAAGGTGGGTGCATTCGTGCGCCAGAACCCCGAAGTCAGCGTGCTGGTCGGCGGCGACGAGCGCGGCGCCTACGGCGGTGTGTTCAAGGTGCTGGCCGACCTGCAGCAGGCCGGCGTCGCCAAGGTGGGCTTGATGGGGCAGCCTGAGCAAGGCAAGAGCACGTCCGATGGACGAAAGTAAGGCGACGCCGAAGGCGGTCGTACTTTCCGCCATCCTGCACATCGGCATCGTGGGGTTTCTGTTCCTCGCGATCCTGCCGTGCTCAAGCTACGAAAACGCCTTCGAGGCGCTGCACCTGCCGGCGTGGATGAATCCGATCACCTGCTCGAAACCTCTGGAGCTGCAGGGGCCGATCATCGAAGCGACTCTGATCGGGCCCACCGGCAGCCCGCCGCCGAAAGCCGTGAAGGCCAAGCCGGTGCCAAACACCGTGCCGCCACCGCCGACCGTGCCGCCGCCCACACCGCCGCAGCCCGACACGCCGGTGATCAAGACGCTGCCGCCGCCGCCCGAGCATGTCGACGTGGTGGATCAGGAACGCGTGGTCGAGGATGCCGCGCTGAAGGCCGAGGACGCCAAGAAACTGCAGGAAGAAAAGGATCGCCAGCGTCAGTCCGAGCTGGACGCGCAGGCGGCCAAGAAGAAAGAGGAAGAGAAGAAAAAGCTCGACGCGCTGTTCGCCCAGATGGACGCGGCCTCGGCCCAGACCAAGAAGCTGGACAGCAAGGCCAGACAGGCCAAGCAGCAGATGGAAGACCTCAAGAACGCGCAGGATAACGGCCTGCCCGACCTGCCTGCCGCGGCGCAGCGCCAGACCGGCAACAACAGCCAGAACAGCAGCTTGGCCGACGAATACACGGCCGCCATTCAGAATGCGGTCACGCCGAACTGGCTGCGGCCGGATAACATACCCGCGGTTCCGTGCCAGGTTCACATCGTCCAATCACCCGGTGGTGACGTGATGAGTGCCACCGTCGATCCCAGCTGTCCCTACGATGATGCCGGCCGGCGCTCGGTCGAAAACGCGGTGCTGCGAACCAAGACCTTGCCGTACAAGGGTTTCGAAAGCGTGTTCCAGCGCAACCTCACCTTCACCTTCAGGCCGCAATGATCAAGCCCATGCGCAAACTCAGCTCAAGCTTCGCCGTCGTCCTGCTGGCCCTGGCGGCGCTGTTCGCCGGCCCCGCTGCGGCCCAGTCGTTGAATGTCGACATCGTCGGCGGCGTCAAGACCGCAACCCCCATCGTGGTAGTGCCATTCGCCCAGGCGGGCGGGGCGCCGCTGTCCACCGACGTGGCCGACGTGATACGCAACGATTTCAATCGTTCCGGCAAATTCCGCTCGCTGGCCAAGAGCGATATCGTGGAGTTCCCGTCCAAGGGCGCGGACATCAAGTTCGCCACCTGGCGGCTGCTCAAGCAGGACTACATCACCGTCGGCCGCATCAGCGACGCCGGCGGCGGCATGCTGCGGATCGAGTATGAATTGTGGGACGTCAACAAGCAGCAGAGCCTGCTGGCGCAGGCCTTCACCGTGCCGGCCGGCGATCTGCGCGGCGTGGCGCACCAGATTGCGGATCAGATCTACCAAAAGATCACTGGCGTGCGCGGCGCGTTCTGGACCCGGATTGCCTACATCACTGCCGTGGGCCTGGGTAACAACACGACGTATTCCCTGCTGGTAGCCGATTCTGACGGCTTCAACCCGCAGGTGGTGGCTCGCTCCAAGGAGTCGCTGCTGTCGCCGGCGTGGTCGCCGGACGGCAAGAAGATCGCCTACGTCTCGTTCGAGAGCGGCAACTCGAATATCTACGTGCAGGACATCACCACCGGTTCGCGCCAGCTGGTCGAGTCGCATAGAAAGGGCATCAACGGCGCGCCGGCGTGGTCGCCGGACGGCAGCAAGCTGGCCGTGGCGCTGTCCTACGTGGGCAATCTGGAACTGTACGTGCTCGACCTGGCCAGCCACAAGGAAACCCGGCTGACCAACAACCTGGCGATCGATACCGAGCCGGTCTGGGCGCCGGACGGCCAGAGCATCTACTTCACTTCCGATCGTTCCGGCCGACCGCAGATCTACCAGATTCCAGCCAGCGGCGGCGATGCCCAGCGGATCACCTTCCAGGGCGACAGCAACTATAATGCTTCGGTAAGCTACGACGGCAAGCAGATCGCGATGGTGCAGGCCAACGGGAACGTGTATCGTATAGTCGTCATGGATCGCAGTCTGGGTGACCAGGTGCGACCCCTTTCGCCGGGTCCGATCGACGAATCCCCGAGTTTTGCACCAAATGCCAGCATGCTGCTGTACGCCGCTACCGAAGGACGTCGCGGCGTACTGTATGCCGTCTCGGCCGATGGTCTGGTTCGCCAGCGCCTGGTACTTACCGATGGCGATGTGCGCGAGCCGGCTTGGGGTCCGTACCGGCAACGTTGATTTCAACGCTGCCGCACGCAAGTGCGGCAGCGCGATGCCCAGGGACTGGGCCCGGACAGCGCCTTCCCGGCGCGTTTCGGTTTCCGGCTGTGACGCTTTGCGGCGCCATGGCCAGTCAGACCGATTGTGCAATACCTCGCACAGTCGGGCTTTCAAGTGTCAAAATAACAGCCGGTTAACCGGCGTGAGCTGCCCCGTAACCCAATCGTCATCGTTCGTCGGAACTCAACTCGTTTAAGGAACGTCACCATGAATAAGACCGTTCGCGTCGCCCTGGTTGCCCTGCTCTGCGTAGGCGCGGCCGCTTGCTCCAAGAAGGCTGAAGTCAAGCCGCAGCCGCCCATGGAGCAGAACACCCAGACCCAGGCTCCTGTCTCCAACGGCAAGTACACCCCTGCCGATCTCGATACCGATGCCTGCCTGCGTCAGCGCGTCGTTTACTTCGATTTCGACAAGACCGAAATCAAGCCGGAATTCCAGCAGATCATGGCGTGCCACGCCAAGTACCTGCAGGATCGTCCGATGTCGCACATCCGCCTCGAAGGCAATACCGACGAGCGTGGCACGCGCGAGTACAACCTGGGCCTCGGCGAGCGTCGTGGCAATGCCGTCTCCAGCGCGCTGCAGGCAGCCGGTGGTTCGGCCAGCCAGCTCGAAGTGATCAGCTACGGCAAAGAGAAGCCGGTGTGCCGTGAGCACAACGAGGATTGCTGGAGCAAGAACCGTCGCGTCGAGATCGTCTACACGGCGCAGTAATGATGAAGCGACTGGCTACCAGCTTTGCAGCCAGGTTCAGCATGGCGGGCGCTATCGCGTCCGCCATGCTGTTCGCGTTCCCGGCATTCGCGCAGGACTCGCGGCTGAGCCTCGCCGATCGTGTCGCGCGGCTGGAACAGCAGGCACAGAACAAGGACCAGTCCGGTATCGGCATGGTCAACCAGATGCAGGACTTGCAGGCACAGGTGCGACAGCTGCAGGGTAAAGTCGAGGAGTTGCAGCATCAGCTGCAAACGCTCGACGACAAGAACAAGGCGCAGTACGGCGATCTCGATGCCCGCCTGGGACGTATCGAAGGCGCCGCCGCAGGCAACCGTCCGCAGGGCCTGGCCGGCGCGCAGGCCGCTAGTCCGGCTCCAGCCGGTCCGGCTGTCCCGGCAGGCACCGCCGCAGCTCCCGCAACTGCCGGCAATAATCAGGCCGCGCCGGCGGCTGGCGGCGCCACCGATTCGGCCGGTGCCCAGGCCGCCTACGACACGGCATTCCAGGCGATTCGCGCCGGCAATTATGTGGAGGCATCGCGGGAATTTCGCGCTTTTCTCCAGCAATATCCGAATCATGCGCTAGCGCCCAATGCCTGGTACTGGCTGGGCGAGTCCTACTACGTCACCACCAACTATCAGGTCGCACAGGAGTCGTTCCAGCGGCTGCTCAGCCAGTTTCCACAGAGCGACAAGGCGCCCGATGCGCTGCTCAAGGTGGGCTACAGCCAGCTCGAGCTCAAGCAGGTCGATGCGGCCAAGGCCACGCTGAAGAAAGTGACTACCCAGTATCCGGGTTCCAAGGCAGCCAGCCTGGCCCAGGAACGCCTGCAGCGCCTGCAGCAGTAGTACGGCAATGAGCGGCGACGATGCATCCATGGCGTCCACCACGCCGGCTGCGGCTGTCGGCGAGCGCTTGCGGATCACCGAGATCTTCCACTCGATCCAGGGCGAGGCCGACGCGATCGGCTGGCGCACGGTATTCGTGCGGCTTACCGGTTGCCCATTGCGTTGCGTGTGGTGCGATACCGAGTATTCGTTTTACGGCGGCGACTGGCGCGCGATCGACGACATCCTGGCCGAAGTGGCTTCGCACGATGCGAGGCACGTGTGCGTGACCGGCGGCGAGCCGCTGGCGCAGAAGCGCTGCCTGATCCTGTTGCGGAAGCTGTGCGACGCCGGCTACGAAGTGTCGCTGGAAACCTCAGGTGCGCTGGACGTCTCCGCGGTCGACCCGCGGGTGCGCAAGGTGATGGATTTGAAGGCACCCGATTCGGGTGAAAGCAAGCGCAACCTGTGGTCGAATCTCGAACACCTGCTGCCGCACGACCAGATCAAGGTCGTGATCGCCAGCCGCGGCGACTACGAATGGGCGCGCACGATGCTGGCCGAGCATGCACTGGCGGGCCGTTGCATGGTGCTGTTCTCGCCGGTGCACGGCGCGGTGGAACCGCGCGAACTGGCCGAATGGATCATCGCCGACAAGCTGCCGGTGCGCTTTCAGATGCAGTTGCACAAGCTGCTGTGGAATGACGCAGCCGGGCATTGAGGGCAAGAAACGAGTGGAGAGGAGTGAGAAACGAGTCGGCTTTCCCGCACTTACTCGTTTCTCACTCCTCTCCACTCACTCCTGCTTTATGCGCTTCGGCCTGTGTCGCCGGCGGCGCTTCCCGGCCGGTGACTGGCCGTAACCGCGTGGATCCAAACTATGTCCCACAATTCTCCCCGCAAAGCCGTCGTGCTCGTCTCCGGCGGCATGGACTCGGCTGTCACCATCGCGCTGGCTCGCGAGCAGGGCTATCAGGTACACGCGCTGAGTGTGGCCTATGGTCAACGTCATAACTCAGAGCTGGCCGCCTCCGACCGCGTTTCGAAAATGCTGGGAGCGGTCGAGCACAAGACGGTGAGCATCGATCTGCGCAGCATCGGCGGCTCCGCGCTCACCGCCGACATCGACGTGCCGCTGGATACCGTGGACAGCAGCGACATACCGGTGACCTATGTTCCGGCGCGCAATACGATCATGTTGTCGCTGGCGCTGGGCTGGGCCGAGGTGCTTGGTTCCAGCGAGATCTGGTGTGGCGTCAATGCAGTCGATTACTCGGGCTATCCGGATTGCCGGCCCGCTTTCATCGAGGCGTTCGAAACGTTGGCGAACGTGGCCACAAAGGCCGGCGTCGAAGGTGCCGGCCTTCGTATCCACGCACCGCTGATGCGCATGAGCAAGGCCGACATTGCGCGCGAGGGTCAGCGCCTTGGCGTGGATTTCTCGGCCACGGTGAGCTGCTACAAGGCAGACGACGCAGGCCGTGCCTGCGGTCACTGCGATGCGTGCCGATTGCGTGCGCAAGGATTTCGCGAAGCCGGTCTGCCCGATCCCACGCGGTATGCCTGAGCGCGGAGTTGCTTGTGCCGTTGCCGCCCAGCCCGTAAAATTGTTCGCTTGAGTTTTTCAATGATGGGTCGTTAGCTCAGTTGGTAGAGCAGTAGACTTTTAATCTATTGGTCCCGGGTTCGAATCCCGGACGACCCACCAGTTTCCAGAGCGCCCACCGGGCGCTTTTTTTGGTTCTTCACGCATTGTCGGGAAAGGCGGCATGCGATCTGGCTGAGCGCGGTGCGGCGTTTCAGCAGGCGCGTGCTCTGCTCGCTGCGGCCATGTCTGGATCCTTCGCGGCAATACCGGCGCGACTTCGGCGAAAGCGGTCGTTTCGCAATCGCCTTGGCACCAAAACGCAGCCCTTTCGTGGACGACGTGCGATTGGCGATCTGCCGTCGGGATCAGCTGACGGGGTGCATCGCCGATGATGTGGCCGGGGTATCCGTCCGGCTGTCACTGTCGTGCATGACCGCACGCGGCAACTCGAACCAGAATGTGCTGCCGTGCCCCGGTCGGGAGCACAGCCCGATCTGCGTACCCAGCAACTTGGCCAGCCGCGCGGCGATGGCCAGTCCCAGTCCATAACCTTCATGGCGTTCGCTATCGTCATGCAGCTGCACGAATTCCTCGAAAATGCGTTGCTGATGGATCGTCGGGATGCCCGGCCCGTTGTCGCGCACTTCGATTCCTACCCCTCCGGCTCGACGTCGCGCCGCGATCAGCACGCGCCCGGGCGAACCGGTGTGCGCAATGGCATTGGCAATCAGCTGCTGCAGCAAATCACGGGTGAGTTCGGCGTCGCCATGCACACACCAATGGCCCGGGTGCCACGCCAGGTGCACACCGTGCTGGCGCGCATCTTCGGCCAGCGCCGCGCGGCTACGCACAAACAGACCTCCCACGCTGAATGAAGCAGACGTCGAGGCGACGACGCCGGCATCCAGTCGCGAGATTTCGAGCAAGGCATCCAGCAGTCGGGTCATCGTCGCCACGCTCGATCGCATCTGTGCCAGCAAGCCGTTTTGCTCGGAATCGACGCCGGGATGTAGGCCCGCCGCGATCAACCGCAACGCCTGCACCGGCTGGCGGAAGTGATGGCCGACCAGCGCCATGAATTGCGACTTTCCTCGCTCCGCGGCTTGGCTTTGGCGCGACTGATCCAGTGCATCGACCGCCATGGTGTGCTGGATCGATGCGCAATCGGCACGATGCGCCGCCAGCCGTCCGGCCAGTGCGACGGTAGTCGCACGCAATCGCGCGAATTCGCGATGCGGTTGATTCGCGTCCATGCTCACCTCTTCATCGCCGCCTTCGAGCAAGGCGTCGAGCGAACGCTGCAATTCCCGCAGTGGCGTCGATACGCGATAACGCAAGGTCAGTGTCGCCAGCGCCACCAGCACCCCGATACCGACGGCGCTCAACATGCCATACAGCAGAATAAGCCGCCGCGTCCGCAGGCGGCGTGCGGGATCGACGCGAACGGTGAGGACGCGATGCTGCCCTGGTCCGCTCGACAGGTCCCGGCGGTAGCGCTCGAACGAGGTGTCTGCCGCCACGCCGCTGGACAGCCGGCGACCGTCGGATTCTTCCAGATCGATGCGCTGCAACGGCTCGTCGCGATTGCCGTGCAAGGCCCCGTCGAGCAATGCCTGCGTGCCCGACGCGGTGGCATGTTCCAGCGCGCCGGCAAGGCGTTCGAGCTGCACGGCAATCTGCAGGTGAGCGGTGTCGTCCACGGTGCGCAGCCGTTGCGCGGTGAGCAGGCCGGTCAGTACCAGTGCGGCGAACGCGCAAGGCCATACACCGACGGCGAGCAGGCGATACAGCAGGGCAGTGGAATGGCGCGGCATGGTCAGCCTGGGTCCGCTGCCCTGCGCGGCAAGCGCATGCGTACGCGCCGTGGCGATGGCGGCAAGGGAATGGCGATCTTTATCGGCATCATGGGAAGCTGTCGGGACAGGTCCGGTTCGGTGAGGTGAACTGCCTTCCATGGCTACGGTGATCACACTCTAGATTGATCCGGTCAGCGCTTCGATAAGCACTTCGACATAGCGAGAAGCGACGAGGCAACATGCGACATAGAGCGAATTGCATATCGGGAAGGCGTGGTGCGTCGTACAGGCTGTCGGTATCGAACATCCGCTTTTGCCGCGACCGGCATGCTGGAGCGTGGCCGGCAAATTCGGTCCGGTGCAGTCGTGAGTTCCGGCTGGTGCAGCAGGCCTGGCGCGACAAGGGCAGGCCGGGAGCGGTGACGTCAGGCATGACGCCAAGGCGCGCTGCCATGCCTGAGGAGGCCGGGCATGATTTGCCCGTGTGCACGCCGGACGTGCCGTGGCAGAGATGGAAAAAGCCTGTGGGGCACGTAGGCGGCGGGTTTTCAGGGGCTGTTCGAATTCGCCGCCGAGTAGGTGTTGAGACGCCTCACCAGCGCGCGATGGCTGTTCTCGATTTTCTGCAGGCGTGCCTGCATGGCTGCATCGCTCACCCATTGCGCGCTGAGCGCGCGCCGGCGCTCCAGCGTGTAGTCGATGTCGGCGAACGGTATCAGGGCGGCATTGCTGGCCGGGGCAAAACCGCTGATGTCGTGGATCAGCTTGAGATTGGCGAGTTCCGCCGGGGCACTGCGCCCCCTCTTGGCGTAATGCGTGATGAAGTCGGTGATCGCCGCGCGCAGCTGCGGCGACAAGTCGTCGCGCACGATGATCACCGCATGCGGGATCAGATCCGATTTCCACAACACGCGCAGGCGCGCGTACTGCTCCGGGAAGTGCTGGGCGAAGCGTTCGAGGTCGGCGGTGTTGTTGGTGGCCACGTCCACTTCGTTGTTGGCGACGGCCAGTGCGTTGTTCTGGTGGTTGCCCACCACGACGTTGGCGAAGAACGTGTCCGAATCGAGTTTGTGGCTGGCAAAAAGCTGCGTCTCCGGCACCAGGTAGCCAGACATCGACAGCGATTCGCCGCGTGCATAACGCCAGTGGTTCGGCTTGCTGTAGATATCGTCCAGCGAGTGGATGGGCGAGTTCTTCGACACCAGCAGCACGGCGTAGTAACCGTGCGAGCCGTCGTCGCGGGTGAGCTGGGCAATCACCTGCATGCGGTGTTCGCCTACTGCATGCAGTGCCAGCCGTCCGGAGACGAAGGCGATGTCCACGCGCTCTTCCGCGATCGCGTCGGCCAACCCCTCGTAAGTGCTCACGGAGATACTGCGGACCGGGCGCAGCAATGCGCGGCTCATGTCTTCCAGTGTCGGCCGCCACGCGTCCAGCGATTCGGAAGCGCCGCCGATCGGCAGTATTCCGAACGTCAGCGGCGCCTGTGACACGCCGGTGCCTGGCTGGGCGGCCAGTTCTCCCGGCGCGACCAGCACGAACAGCAGCGCAATGCGGCAGAGCGCATGCCGCCTTGCCTGTTGCGATGTCCTGCATGAGTTGCGAGTTCGATGCACGTGCCCAAACCCTTGATCTGCAAGGCGCGCATCCTGTGCGTAAGGTGACTCGTACGGTAAGGCAGTCTACCGCCGGCCGGCGCGTGTTGTGTTATGGCGCGATGACAGGCGCGGCCGGCAGGGCAAGCGTCACGGCTAGCGAGCGAGAACCCTCAAGCAGGCTCTCAGAGCCCGCTGATGCTCCGCGAGGCAACCACAGCCTCGACCCGGTTGCGCACGTTGAGTGCCCGAAAGATCGCCGCCAGATGGATCTTCACGGTGCCTTCGCTGATGCCCAGGTCGCGGGCGATCACCTTGTTGGGTTTGCCTTGCGAGAGCGACCGCAGCACGTCGATCTGCCGCTCGGTCAGCAGCTTGCGCAAGCGCTCCTCGAGACTGGCGGCTGGTTGTGCACGGATGGTCGCAGCGGCGGCTCCGCCTTCCAGCAACAGCATGGGCGGCACATATACGCCGCCGGACAGCACCAGTCGCACGGCGGACAGCATCACGTCGGGCGAATAAGCCTTGGGGATGAAACCCTGCACGCCCAGGGCGAGCAGCTGCCTCATCAAGGCTGGATCTTCCGAACCGGAAATCACGATGACCGGCACTCCGGGCAGGCTGTCGATCGTTTCGATCAGGTGCTCGTAGCCATGGCTGCCCGGCATGGTCAGATCGATCAGCGCCAGCGTGGGAGCGGGACCTTGCCGGATCGCGCAGCGCAGTTCCTCCACGTCCATCGCCACCGTGAACTCGGTGGCCGGGTCGAGTTCGGCGAGCTTGAGTTTGACGCCCTCGACGATCAGCCGATGGTCATCCGCGATCAAAATCCGCATATCCGTTCCCCGTGGCATCGCGGCATCCCGCCCGAGCCTGTCTGCCCCCTGGGCAACATAGCCGCAGTGAGCACTGGCAGCAACACATGCGTGCCAGCCCGAACGGCCTAGGCTCTCCGCGATATGGCCGTTGTGGCGACGTGTCGCAAGAATGGCCGATGATCGCGACGGGAAAACAGCCATGGCAACTCGCGGCGGGGCGGCGGCAGCGCCGGCAAGGCTGGTACGGCCCGCCCGCGCGATGCCAGCTTGGCCGCTGCTCCGGGTCGCTGCCCGGCTGCCGTCAGCCAGTGCCGCGCGGTCTGGCCTGTCGGCGGGTCAGGCGCCTGCGGGCGGCCACCCGGCGAGAACGCGAGCGGCGAGGAAGCCATGAGCAAACTCCTGGAATTCTTCACCCCGCTGTTCTCCTACGGTCTGGCGATCGACGAGCAGATCGCCGATGGTGCCGCGCCAGGCGGCATCGGCGAGATCCACGCGTTCGCGCGCAGACTGATCGAACACGCTCGCTGCAGCGCACTGGCCGCCGGCAAGCCGGCCGCGGAGGTGGAGTCGGCGGCGTTCGCGGTGGTTGCCTGGTTCGACGAGACGATCACGCACAACCCATCCTGGCGGAATCAGGTCAGTCCGCTGCAGGTGTCATTGTTCAATACCGGCAGTGCCGGCGACGAGTTCTTCGAGCACCTGTCCCACCTCAAGAACGGCGAAGAGGAGGTCCGCGAGGTGTACTACCACGCCTTGCTGCTGGGCTTCGTCAGGCAGTATTACTTCGAGGTGGGCGACCAGGGCGAACTGGGCAGGATCAAGGAGCTGAACAGCCGTCAGCTGCCGATAGCGCCGGTGCCGTTGCTTATGCTGCGCGAGGAACAGATCACGCCGCAGCCCTACCGGATGAGGGACCCCTCCGGGCCGCGCTATCCCAGGCAGTGGGACGCGTTGTTGTTGAAGGCCGGAGCAGTGGTCGCGTTGCTGATTCCGCTTGCGTACCTGGCGTGGTTCTACCTTGCGGCCGCGCATGCGGCGGGATTCACGACGCAACAACTGGTGGACCAGGAAATCGCCGGCTACGGCCGCGCCGATCTCACCGGCGAGGTCCGCGGAGAGGGCGATTTCATGGCCATCCGGACCGTGCCGACGCGGCGAGGACCATGACAATGAGCCTCGTGCAGAAAACCTGGATTCGGCCAGCGCTGTTCGTGCCTGGTGCCATCGCATTGTCGGCGTTGATCCTGGGCATCCCAACGCGATTCTGGCAACTGCTGGGCCTGTGCCTTGGGGCGCTGGCGGTGTTGTGGTGGTTCGCCAGGGGCGCGCGCAAGTTTTCGCTTGCCGGCCGAGCGCGTCGGCGCATCGGCGATCTCGGCCCCGGTGACCCGGATGACGAACGCGCGCCGCTTGCGCAGATGAGTATGGCCATCCAGAAGGCCAAACGCGCGATCCTGCGTTCGCCCGGGCTTGTTGATCTTGGTGGGGCAGGCGGTCGCGATCCGTTGTATCGCGTACCGTGGATGCTGTTCATCGGCGACGCCGATGCCAACGTGCATGGCCTGTTGCAGGCGGCGAGTGCCATGTCGCCGTTTCCCGCGCCAGCGGGCGGCGAAGGGGGAGTTGTCTGGCGCTGGTGGTTCTTCAAGTCGCTGATCGCGATCGAGACCAGTCCACGCATCGTCTGCGATGCCTTGGTCCGCAGCGAACGCGGCCTTTGGTATCAAGCGCTGATGCGGCTGGCCAGCGAACGCGATCGGCTGCCGCTCAATGGCATCGTCGTCTGCGTCGGCGCCCGCGGCCTGCTCGGCGACGCAGGCGCGTTGAAAGATGCCGGCATGCGGCTGCGCCGGCTGGTCGACGAAGCCATGGAGCATTTGGAGGTCCGACTGCCGGTGTATGTAATCGTGACCGGGCTGGAGACCTTGCCCGGCTATGCGGCATTCCGGGCTGCCGTGCCGGCCGAGGTATTCGCCCAGGCGATGGGCTGGCGGCTGCCGGAAAACGAAGCGGTGCATGCGGATACCAGCGCCCAGTTCGACGGCTTGTTCGCGCCGGTAGCCGAGCGCCTGCATGCGTTGCGGCTCACCCTACTCGCTGCTCAGCACGAAGTGAAGGACAGGCACGGCGTGTTCGAGTTCGTGCAATCGATCAGTCGGCTGCAGGACGGCCTGCGCCGTTTCGTCGGTCTGCTGCTGGAAGACCATTCGTTCCGGCACTCGCCGCGCTGGCGTGGCCTGTACTTTACCGGCGGGGCGGCACCGGACACACCGGCCGGCCTATTCGTCACCGATCTGTTCACCCGCTTCCTGCCGGCCGACCAGCCACTCGCCACGCCGAACTTCAAGGGCCGTACGGGACGGGCGGGCGCGACGTCGCCGTGAACCGCTTCAGACCGCGCTGCGTGCGGATGTCCAGACGGCCATCATGGCTTCGCGCAGTTGCTCCGGCGAAACCGGCTTGTACAGCACGGTGATCTTCGCGGCCATGATTTCGCGCAGGCGGTCGCTGCGTGTCTCGCCGGTGATCAAAAGACGTGCGAAGGGTTGTTCGCCGTTGTTCTCCTCCTTGTCGTTGTAGTAGTGGTGATCGAGCGCAGCCAGCACGTCCAGTCCGCTCTCGCCTTCGCGCAGGCGCAGGTCGGAGATCACGATGTCCGGCGGCAGTATCCATTCACTGGCGGCTTCCAGGGCCTGTGCACGGTCTTCGGCGACGACCACTTCGCAGCCCCAGCTCCTGAGCAGGTAGCGGATGCCGGACAGGATCGCCGGCTCGTCGTCGATCACCAGCACGCGCATGCCGGAAACATCCAGTGGCGGATCTTCGATTCTGCAGTCGGGGACGTGCTGCGGCGGCACTTTCGGCAGCAGGAAGCTGAACACACTGCCGCGGCGTGGGCGCGATTTGAGCTGCATCCGGATATCGAGCAGGTCGGTCAGTCGCTGCACTGTGGCCAGGCCCAGGCCTAGCCCACGGCGCTGGCCGTCATCGTAGTCGTGCCCGCCATGAGGTTCGACCCGATAGAATTCGTCAAAGATGCGCAGCTGGTGTTCGGTGTCGATGCCTACGCCCGTGTCCCATACGTCGACTCGCAAGGTACCGGCCGGCCCGCGGCGCGCCCCGACCAGCACGCCACCTTCCTTGGTATAGCGCAAGGCGTTGCTGACCAGATTGTTGAGTATGCGCGCGAGCATGCTGCAGTCGCAGCGCACCCACTGGCGGGTGGTTCGCACGATGAGCCGAAGATTGTGCTGTTCCGCGATCATGCGGAAGTTCCGGCTGACTTCGTCGAAGACCTGATCGAGCGGGAACTCGCTGATCTCGACCTGCATGGCGCCGGTTTCCAGCCGCGACAGGTCGAGCAGTTCACTGAACAGATGATCGAGCGCCTGCACGCATTCCTGAATGTGTGCGATCCGATCCAGCCGCACCGGATCGTATTCGTCCACCGCCAGGGCAGAGGAAAACAGGGTCAATGCGTACAGCGGTTGCCGCAAGTCGTGAGAAGCAGCGGCCAGAAAGCGAGCCTTGGCTACGCTGGCGGCCTCCAGCGCGGCATTCTTGTGGGCCAGTTCGAGCGTGGCTTGCTCGATCTCCTGCTCCATGCTTCGATGCATGTCGAACAGCGCGGCGGCGGCCGCGTTGAAACCGCGTTGCAATTCACCGATCTCGGTCTGGTCGGTGATCTCCACCTCGACCTGACGTTCGTTGCGGCCGAGTTGATGCACAGCACGGGCGAGGTGCCGCAGAGGTGAGCCAATCCAGTGTGCCGCCTGCCAGCCGATCACCGCTGCGACGAGCAGGCTGGCGACGAGCGTGATGATCGCGATGCGCAGGCTGGAGCGCTGCGCCGCAATAGCCTCGCTCAGGTTCAATTCCACCAGCACCGAACCCAGCGTCGGCCGCTGCGGCTGATCGCGGTCGACCACGTCGCGCACCACGGTGAGGTTGTCCTGCGTCTGCGCCTTGCCGGCTTCGCGATCGTCGGCCAGGATCTCGCCATCGACCGCACGAATCTGCACATGCACCACGTGCGGCAATCCGCCCGTCGACTGGGCGATGCGTACCAGTTCGCGACGCTGCAGGTTGCGCAGGGGATCGGTGGAGATCGATGCGGCCTGGGTTGCGATGGCGTCCGCGTTGGAGCGAGCCATCACACGCAGGGTCGCCAGCTGGTGGCGGGTGAGGATGGTGACCAGCAACATGGCCGTGATCAGCGTGGGCGCCAACGCGATGAAGCCCAGCCGCTGCATCAGCGACGCGCGTCGCCACAGGCGTACCGGGAAGCTGCGTGTCCTGCCGTCCATCACTGCTTTGTGCCCCTGCGGCAACCCCGCGTGCCGCCAGCGTGAGCCTAGCGCGAAAAGCAGCGAACGGGAGCCCGCACGCATGGTATTCGGGTCGGCGATCAGCCATATGGCCGACGGCGGATTCCATTGCGGCTTCGAATATCCCTCTAAGGATGCTCTGAACTAGTCCAGACGCGAAAATCAGAAGTCTTTTACCTTGATGATTTGCGGTGACAAGCGCTGGAAAATTCGGACTTGTTCAGACCACCCCAAGGAACGACGTCCCTGCGTTCCGGAGAAAGGTACACACCGGCCGTGGCCTGCATCGTGGGAGCAACTTCAGTCGCGATGGCCGCGGCAGCGGCCTGCAGCATCCCGGCGTTGCAGCGGCTCGATGCACAGTCAGGCGGCGCAGCGCGCTGCTTTGCGATCGCGACTGAAGTCGCTCCCACAAGGGGCACCCTTCTCCAGACCGCAGTGGACTTATTCAGACCATCCCTAACCGGCTGTAGACGAAGCAACGGCCATCGCGAATGATCCGTGTTGGCCGTGTTGCAGGCGCGGCTCGATGGCCGCGCCTGCCGGGGCCTGGTTGATGCCTACTTCAGGCCTTCGGTGAACCAGTAGGTGCGCTTGCGCTTGCCGGTGTTGGGTGGGACGACTTTGTTGGCTCCCAGCGCCGAGGTGTTGTTGCCGCCGACCGCTGATCCGGTCTGGTTGCCGCCGCCGATGAGGACTGGGGTGTACACGCCGGAGCCGGGGTTGATTTCGACCAGGCCGAATACCGGCGAGGGTGGCAGGCCACCACCGTCGAAGGTGATGTAGCCCTTGCTGTTCAGGCCAGTGCCGGTCAGGAAGTTGATCGCGTATCCGCGTGCGAGACCCAGATTCGGGTAGCACATGTCGGGATTCGCCGTGGGATTAAACGGTGTATTAGTGCCGAAGTAGGTATAGCCCGCCACGGTCAATGGCGCATTCACGGCCTTTTCGCCGTCACCGGGTGTGCCTAAGGTGACATAGAACCCGGACGTGGTGCTGGTGGAGGAATACGGCGTTGTCGTTCCCGCGGCGGCGCCGGTTTCGTCGGTCAGCATGGTTTCGGTGATCGTGGTCCAGTTGCTGGCCACGCTGGTGCCGGTGTTGGTGTCTTTCAGCATGTAGAAACGGTTGATCACGGTGGACGACGCATTTGCCAACAGCGGGTGCTCGCGGTCGCCACTGGCGGCCACAACCGAGTCGAAACTGGCCGTCGGGGTGACGTCGGGCGGATAGAAGAACTTGCGGGCACTGGTACTGGTGCCGCCGCTGAGGCTGGCGATCTTGGTCACCGTCCAGTTGGCCGGGTTGGTGTCGTCGATGTCGGCACGCCAGATATTGCCGCCCAGATCAGCGGTGTAAAGGCGGTCGGTATAACCGTCGCCATTGCGATCCAGCAAGGTGATGTCGGCGGGGATGGCGTAGGTCATTCCGGCAACCGTCCTCGTGCAGCCGGACGGGCAGGCGGTCCATACCGTGTTGCCGTTGATGGCGTCCAGCACCACGATCGCGCGCCCCATGGTATCGGCAACGGCTACTGGGTCGGTATCCTCGGCGGGGTCATAGCCACCACCCATGATGACCACGGGAATGGGATTGCCAGTGGTGTCCGTGTGGCCCTTGACCAGGGCCAGCTTGGGTTGCGACCAGGTCTGGCCGAGTTCGGGGATGTCGACGTTTGTTCTTGTCCACATGAATATCGGTGGCTTGGTTGGATCGCTCACGTCGAACGCATAGATCACGCGGCCGCCACGACGCGCGGTGAGGTAGATGTAGGTTTTCGGGCTGCCGGCGACACGCAAATCCTGGTAGACCGTGGTGGTGCCGTCGAAGAAGTAATCCTTGCCGCTGCTGGTAGCGGGGTAATCCAGCGTGAGCCCTGGGGTGTTGTTGCGCAGGCGCTGGAATTTGCTGAAAAAGTCCGGGGCGATGAACGACCACAGCTCGCCGCCGGGACGCACCAGGCGCCCGCTGGACATCGTGATGACACCGGGGGCGGTGGCATCCTTGTTGCCGTTGACGGCGCGGAAGAGTCCGTCGTTGGAACCGTAGAACACCACGATGCCGGTGGAACCGCCGTAATTGACGACCGCCGGTCGTGAGTGCAGCACGTCGCCGTGGATGGACGGGCGCACGGTGACCGGGGTACCGGGTCCCTTCTGGGTCTCGGCGCCCGTGCCTGTATTGTTGTCCGTGCCGCGGACCCAGTTGATCAGGTTGCTGGCATCGGTTGACGTCGAACCGGATGGTAGGGCCAAGGCGGTGGGCGTCAGCGCCGTATTGCTGGTATCGAATGTGGGCAGCGTACCGGTGGTAGGACAGCCACCTACGCTGTCACAGGTATAGATCTTGCGTGTCGACTGATCAGTAAGATAGTCCGCGCGTATCATCTCGGCGACGCCACCCTTGTCGACGATCTGGCCGTCGGGGGCATCGAATGCCCCACCGGCACCGCTCGCACTGTTGATCCAGAAGCCGTTAGGTGGCCAGCTGGTGAAGATGGTGCTGGTGTAGCCACTGGCGTTGACGGTGAACGGACCGTTGCGCGTACCGGTACCTGTACCCGTACCAGTACTGGTGCCGGCGACGCCGGTCTGCCGGTCCGCCGTCCAGAAACTGAGCGCGTAGGGAGTAATGAAGCCGGTACCGCTGTTGGTGATCGCCGGATTGCCCAACGAATCGTCAAGTTCGACGTTGCCGCTTGAGTCAAGGCCAAGCTGGTACTGCTTGAGGTTGCCCGCCCAGCGCGGAGCGGCGGTTGCATCCGGGCGGAACATGCCGACATACACCTGGTTCAGCGAGGTGCCTTGGGCATTCACGCTGACCGGCAAGCTCACCGAGGCGAACACGCTGTTGGTCGCCTGCACTTCGGTCAGGATCGTGTTCAGCGCACTGATCAGCGAGGCCACATCGCCCGCATTGACGTGGAAATATTTGCCGCCACCGTTCGCGGCCATGCTCTTGATCAGGTTGATGTGATTACTGCATTTGGCTTGCGTTGCCTCGCAACCATCTGAAACGGCGATAGTGTAGGTGATGATGTTCTGGGGGTTATGCGCGACCGAAGGATCAGTGCCGGAAAGATCGGCGTTGTACATGAACCGCGTCCACTCGTCGCCCCAGTTTTGCTGGTAGCCAGTGGGGTTCAACTGGATGATCGGTGGGGTGGTTCCACCGTTGGCTGCCGTCAACGTTTGTTCCGCAGGCGTCACACTGCTTGACGTTTTGGGTGCATTGTTGCCGGTCACATTGGCCAGATAGATGATGAAGTTCTTCTGGCACGCGTCCGTGATCGATTTGGCGTACTTGGTTCCGGATATGCCCGTGCTGGCGGTGTAAAAGGCCCACGCCTCTTCCATGGATTCGTCCACCTTATTCTTGCCGTTGCCGAAAGCCATACCGGTGCCGGTCCCGCCGCCTGGTGTTCCCGCGATTGCTTTCAGAAAATTGCTAGCGCCAGTGGTGTCCATCAGCGGAAGAGGGCCGGGTGGATTCGGCGTGGGATTCGGATAGAAGAACAGTCCGCCACCTGTACTATCTGGAGCGAACATCATCAGGCCCATGTTGAGATTGCCGTTCAACGAGCTGCCCGACGTACCAACCGCACTGACCAACTGGTACAGCGCGCATTGCTCGAAGTCTAGATCCTTGGGATTGCTGGCTATCCAGGATGGACAGTTGCTGCCGGCAGGTATCGTGACGGCCGCATTACCCGCATCGGCGTTGTCCAGGACGAGCAGAACGTTCGGCTTGCCGCCGCCGGTCGGCGTGCCGGTATACAGGGAGATATCCTCGCCACTGGCCACACCCGGCAGCGCCAGCGTCGCGGCGATCAGAACGAGGATACGCATCCGATTCAAGGTGGTGTGCGCGTGTAGCATGACGATTCCTCCGCGGGGGCGGATGCAAAGGTTAATTAAGGGCAGGGCGTACCGATCGGTACCTGTACGGAGGCGCCTTGATGCACGGTGACCGCAACGGCGGTGTCGTTCGGGTCGGTGACGCTGGACTGGATGTCCCACTGCGTCGCCGAGCACATCGAGGGCGCCGCCGGGGGCGGAGATACAGTGGAGGCCGGACCCGGCAGGATCAGGTTGCCGTTGGGGTTGTTTGGCACCCTGCACACGTCGCCCACCGGCAGGATTGCGTTCGGGATCACCTTGCTGTCGAGACAGGCGGGAGGCGCGACCTGCGCGGTGAAATCCGGTTTGCCGTCGCCGTTGACGTCGACTGGCACGAGGGTGGTGGTGGTAATCGGCACCCGGATGAAAGGCTGGCTCATCACCTGCTCGATGCCTTGTTGCGCCACGGTGCCGGCTTCCAGCCGGTATTGCTGGTTGGCGGCGACCTTGGTGTTGATCATGCTCGAGCTGACCATCGAAATGGCGAAGAGCATGAAGATGACCAGGAAGATCAGCGTCATCACCAGGGTGAAGCCGCGCTGCGAGGCGCGGGCTGAAGAGGTCTTCATTACTGGTTCTCCCTCAGGCCGCCCGTATTCCAGATGCGCGCGACGGTGCCGTAGACATGCCGCTTGTAGTGGTCGTTATACGGACCGTCCGCCGCGGCGCGGCCCAGGTCGTAGCTACGGGTATCGGTCCAACTGGCCGTGTTGTCGAGATTGCGCGAAAGCAGGTTGATGCGCACGGCGGTGACGTTGGCCCAGTTGGCGGTGGCTGACGCGGTCCATGTGTAAGGGGGGACTGCGGCGGCGGCTGCCGCCGCACAGGCCGTCGGTACGGCGCTGACGTCGGACGGATTGTCGACATAGCAGTCAGGCGAGCCGTTGTTGTCGAGATCTTCGCCGTAGCTGTAGTGCACGTCCTCGATGCCTGCGACCAGTGAGGAAACCTGGATCGCGCCATTCACGAACTCGGCCACCTTCAACGTCGGCGTGGTATCGGCGCCGGTGCCGCTGCACACATCGCAGGTGGCCACGTAATAGCTGCGTTCGACGTATTGGCGCAGCTCGGCCGACGTGCTGGTGCTGCAGACGCTGCTGCCAGAAGGCGCCTTGTTGTGCAGGGTGAAAGCGCCGGCGGTCTTGCTGTAGACCATCGACACGCTGTCGGTCTCGCAGCCGGATCGCTGCAGGTAGTAATTGTTGCCATCAGGCGTGGCGGTGGTGCTGCCGGAGACGTAGCTGACGGTGAGGACCTCCGCGCCCGCCTTCATGTTGGGGAGGGTGGTTGCAAGGGTGGCCGGCAAGCACGCGGGAGCGGTGCTTGCCAGCGCTGGCCCGTAGACCGGGAGCGGAACGGTGAGCGCTGGAGTGGTGCTGAAACCCATCGACGCCGGCGCCGTGGCGCAGGGATCCGACAAGGCATAGCTTGTCGTGGCGACTGGCAGGCTGGAACGGCCGTAGAAGCCTGCCATCTCGATATCGCGCGTGATGGACTGCAGGGCGAAGCGGCCGTTCTCGACTTGCTCGGAAGTCTTGTTGAACTCGGAGCGCGCCTTGCTGGTGGAAACGTACAGCGAACTGAGCCCGGCCAGCAGCGCCAGGCCGATGGCGACGGCGATCATCAGCTCGATCAGGGACATGCCCGCTTGATGGCGGACATGCGACAACGGCTGGCTGTGGGCGCGAGGAGTCATCATGTCGTCGTGAGGTTGGCGATCTGGACCTGGACGCTGATCACGCGCCGAACACTGCTATCGCCGATCGAAGTCTTCCCGCATGTCAGCGTCGGTTTGGCGGTAGGCATCAGGCCTTGCCAGGCAACGCTGACGCGATAGATCGGGTTGTTGGGATCGAAGGGGAGGACCTCGTCGACGCAGCCGACGGCGCCGATCATGGCGCCCACCTTGGAGCTGCCGGAAACTTCGCTGGAACCGAGCAACGCGTTTTTCCATGCCGCGAGATCGGCATTGGCGGTGGCGATCTGGACGGCCGAGCCCGTAGCGCAGGTGGGTAGGGGAGAGGTGGTCGTGCTGAGACCGGTGGCGCTGTTGGAATAACACGAAGCGACCTGCCGGTTGGCGTTGATGCGCGAGACCATGTCCTGCACCAGGGTCAGTGCCTGTACCCGCTGGTACGACTCCATCTCGCCGCGCGTGGATTTCGCCATCAAGGTGACGGTACCGAGCAGGGCGATGGCCGCGATGACCAGCGACACCAGCGCCTCGATCAACATCATGCCAGTCTGGTTTTTCATGTGCAGGTGACCTTGGTGGACTCGACACGGCCGGTGGCGCCCACCGTGACGGTAAGGCAGAGCGGCTGCGGAGCGGTCTTGTCGAGTGGCGCGATCGTGAAGGTGGCCCCTGTGGTGGTCATCCGGCCATTGCCGTCGAAGGTGAAGCTTCCGCCGGATGGCGTGGCCGTGATGACAATATTGCCGAGGGCAGCCTGCTTGCGGATGGTAGCGATGGGGGTCGTCTGGCTGACAACCCACCCCTGGCTCCAGTCGGCCGCGTTGTTGGCCGTCACGTCGACCGTGGCGTTGCGCTTGATCGCCTCGCTGCGCGCCAACGCCACGGCGGAGCTGATGTCCATCGAGGCGTTCTTGACGCTCTGCGACTGCAGGAACGGCCGCATCGAGGGAACGGCGATCATCAGCAGCACGGCGAATACGGCCAGCGTGACCAGCATCTCGATCAGCGTGAAGCCGTGGCTACGCGATAGGCGCATGGCTCATTTCCAGCAGTTCGGGGTAGTCGGCAACTTGGTGCCGTCTCCCATGAGTTTGAGCGTGCCGCAGGTCGTGTCGCGGGTCTGGCCGTTTATCGGCGTGGCGGTGATGGTGTAGCCCGGCGACGTGCCGCCGGAGACGGAGGCCGCGACGGCCACCATCGAAACGCTGTAGCTGGGCGACACCGTGTTCGGCACGCTGTAGCCCAGCGTGGTCAGGGCGCCGGCGAACTGCCGGCTGTCGACCATGTAGCGCTCCTGCGCGCTGGCGATTTCCTGCATGGCGCTCTCGGCCGCCGAGCGGTTGGAGCGCAGGATGTATTGGTAGTAACTGGGTACCGCGATGGCAGCGAGAATGGCGATGACCGCCACCGTGATCATCAGCTCGATCAACGTGAAACCGCGCGCGCACGGCCCGGACCGCGTCCGGCACAAAAATCTGCGGGTCGCTGACGCGAGCCGCCGATCGGAATGGATCGAAACTGGCATATTCCCCCCTAGGGTTGTCGGCATTATTTCAGTTGACCGACAGGTTCGTCCGTGTGCTGTGTCACGGGCTAACTCCATGCTCGGCTGGAAATATGAGATGTTCCCTAATCAATGTCAAATGGCGGATTTGCGGGCTTTTCGGCAGGTTGCCGAACCCTCCGCATGATCTATCGACTTCGTCCGGGAAGTCATTTACTCAGGCCTGACGCACCCTTTCGGAACTGGCAGAAGTTTGGGTCAGGCGATGGCGTGAATTTTCCGCTAGCTGGAGAACGCGCCGGGCGCCTTGGACGGCATGGGAGGCCCACGAGGCACGCAAAGCGCCCGCCCTGGCGTTCAATCGATGTGCCTGGTCGCCTGCCGGTGGCGCCGGGTGATGCGCTCGACCAGCAGGGGCAGCAGTGCGAGCAGGGCGAGTGCGCCCAGCGGAAGCAGCACTTCGCGGTGCATGAACAAGGCGAGGCCGAAGCTGTCGCTTTGGCTCATGGCGTCGCCCAGGCCGGCCCCGATGGAAGTTTCGAAGATCAGGGAGATGGTGCCGCCAAGCCAGCTGGCACCGAGAAACAGCCACAGCGGACAGCGCAGCCAGGCCAGCGCGACGGTGGCCGCACCGAACGGCACCACCGGCACGAAGCGCAGAAACAAGGTATAGCTCACCGGATGCCGCTCGAAACCATGGTGCAGCCGCGCCACGACCGCCGGTGGCCGCCGGCTGCCCGGACCGAACGCATAGCGGCTGGCCAGGTAAAGGATCAGCGAACCCAGGGTCAGCCCGACCGACGAACACAGCGTGGCATCCAGCATGCCGAACGCGAAGCCGCCGGCCAGGATCACCACGATGGTACCGGGAATGCCGGTGGCCACGGTCAGCGTCAGCAGCCCGACATAGGCCAGCCGCGTAAGCCAGGGGTGTTCGGCGATCTGCGCCTGCAGCTCGGCCTGATGCGTCACCAGCTGCCGCGGAGTCAACTGGTCGAGCGAGCCGGACGCGAACAACACGATGCCGGCCAGCACCAGCAGAATCAGGGGGAGCGCTGCGCGCCAACGGCTCAATATGGTATGCCGCTGGTGCCGTACCCGGCCAGCACGGCGCGCGCCTGGTCGCGCAGGATGTCGCGGCGCACGGCGATATTGCGGCGCTGCAGCTCGCCGATCCAGTCGGTCGGCAACGGGCCTTCGTCGAAATCGGTCAGCTCTTCGACGTCCTCGGCGCGTGCGCCGATCAGCAACTCGTCGACGCCGGCCCAGATGGTGGCGCCGAAACACTGGGAGCAGGGCTGCGCGCTGCTGGCCAGGATGTAACGGCCGCCCTGCTCATTGAGCCGGAACGCCGCGAGACGTTGCTGCGCCATCATGTACGCCATCGTTTCCGCATGCGCGATCGAGCAGGTCTGCGCCACCACGCGATTCACGCCCACCGAGATCAGCCGCCCCGCCGCGTTGAACACCGCCGCGCCGAACGGGCCGCCAAGGCCGTGTTCGACGTTGTGCTTCGACAGCTCTATCGCCAACCCGACCCGTTCCTCGTCGGTGAGATAGGTGCGGCTCTCGTCGGCGACCTCGCTGATCCATGGCGGCAAGGTCAGATGGATCTGCAGTGGCAACATGCGGCTTCCCTAGGCTCCGGCCTGCGCGGCCCAAGTGTCGCGCAAGGTCACGGTGCGGTTGAACACCGGCGCCGCGGCGCGGTGATCGACGCGGTCGGCCACGAAATAGCCCAGCCGCTCGAACTGGAAGCGCTGTTCCGGATCGACGTTCGCCGCCGCCGGCTCCAGCCAGCCGCGCACCACCTGCTTGGCTTGCGGATTGACGTGGTCGAGCCAGCTCTTGCCGTCTTCTTCACTGTCCGGTGCGGCCACGCTGAACAGGCGCTCGTAGATGCGCACTTCAGCGGCGACTGCGTGCTTCGCGCTGACCCAGTGGATCGTGCCCTTCACCTTGCGATCCGCGCCGGGCATGCCGTGGCGGGTTTCCGGGTCCAGCGCGCAGTGCAGCTCGCTCACCTTGCCGTCGGCGTCCTTGATCACTTGTTCGCACTTGATGATGCCGACGCCGCGCAGGCGCACTTCGCCCTCGGGTTTGAGGCGGTGGAAACCCTTCGGGGGCACCTCGGCGAAATCCTCGCGCTCGATCCACAACTCGCGTGCGAACGGCACTTCACGGGTGCCGAAGCTCTCGTTCTTCGGATGGTTCGCGAAGGTGAGCGTTTCTCCGTGGCCTTCCGGCAGGTTGGTCAGCACCAGCTTCAGCGGATCGAGCACCGCCATGCGGCGCGCCGCGGTGGTGTCCAGATCCTCGCGGATGCAGCCTTCCAGGACCGCGTAGTCGATCACGCTGTTCTGCTTGCTCACGCCCACGCGCTCGATCAGCAGGCGCAGCCCGGCCGGGGTGAAGCCGCGCCGGCGCAGGCCGCGCAACGTGTTCATGCGCGGATCGTCCCAGCCGTCCACGAAATTCTCGTTCACCAGCTGGGCCAGCTTGCGCTTGCTGGTGATGCAGTAGCTGAGGTTGAGCCGCGAGAACTCGATCTGGCGCGGCTTGGCCGGCACCGTCGAGAGGCCGGCGTCGACCAGCGGCTGCCATAGCTGGGGGTGGTTCGGCAGGTCGACCTTGTCCACGAACCAGTCGTACAGCGGCCGGTGATCCTCGAACTCCAGCGTGCACAGCGAATGGGTGATGCCCTCCAGCGCATCCGACAGGCAGTGCGCGTAGTCGTACATCGGGTAGATCGGCCACGCGTCGCCGGTGTTCTGGTGGGCGATCTTGCGGATGCGGTAGATCGCCGGGTCGCGCATGTTGATGTTGCCGGCGCTCATGTCGATCTTCGCGCGCAGCGTCTTGCTGCCGTCGGCGAACTCGCCCGCGCGCATGCGGCGGAACAGGTCGAGGTTCTCCGCCACGCTGCGCTCGCGATGGGGCGAATTGCGGCCGGCAGCCGTCAGCGTGCCCCGATACTCGCGCATCTCCTCGGCATTGAGGTCGTCCACATAAGCCACGCCATCCTCGATCAGCTTCAGCGCGGAACGGTAGAACACCTCGAAATAATCCGACGCGTGGCGCAGGGCATGCCATTCGAAGCCGAGCCAGCGCACGTCGTCCTTGATGCCCTCGACGAACTCCGGATCTTCCTTGCCCGGGTTGGTGTCGTCCAGGCGCAGGTTGCACCAGCCCCTGAACTCGCCCGCGATGCCGAAGTTCAGGCAGATCGCCTTGGCGTGGCCGATGTGCAGGTAGCCGTTCGGTTCCGGCGGAAAGCGCGTATGGATGGCGTGGTGCTTGCCCGAGGCCAGGTCGTCGCGCACGATCTGCCGGATGAAGTCTTGCTGCGGAGCCGCCTGCTCCGAAGCCGCCGGATGCACGATGGCCGTCGGCGTGGCTGGTGCGGTGGCGGGATGGTCGATCGACATCGGGCAGGGCTCGCAGGCAGTAGCGGAAACGTCCAAGTTTACCTTGTCGCCGCCCTGGACGCAGATCGCCGGTCCACCTTGCCCCGCGAGGCCGAGCGGGTTAGCGTGCAGGCCATGCACATCGTCTATCGCGCCGAAAACCTGTTCGATGCCCATCTGGTCAAGGATGCGCTGGAAGCCGGTGACATCCCGGCATTCATCGCCGGCGAATACCTGACCGGTGCGGTCGGCCAGCTGCCCGCCATGGATTACATCGCGGTGATGGTGCCCGAATCGAGTGTGGCCATCGCCCGCGGCATCGTGGGCGAAGTGGAAGCCCGGCTCGTCGAGGCGCGGTCGGCCATTCAGGACGACGACCTGCCCGATGATCCGCTGACCGTACCTTGCTGAGCCGCCCAGGCCGGCGCGACATCTTCAAGGAGCTTCATGCAAGAGCTGGCTGCCCTGATTCGTGCCGTACCGGATTTCCCCACCCCCGGGGTGTTGTTCCGTGACGTTGCTCCGTTGCTCGCCGATGCCGCTGCGTTTGCCCGGTGTATCGACGCACTGGCCGAGCCCTGGCGGGCCAGCGGTGTGCAGGCGATATGCGGCATCGAGGCACGCGGCTTCATTTTCGGCGCCGCGCTGGCGCAGGAGCTGCATGCCGGTTTCGTCCCGTTGCGCAAGCCGAACAAGCTGCCGCCGCCGGTCGTGGCCGTGGACTATCAACTGGAATACGGCAGCGATCGGCTGGAGGCGCAGAATGAGGCGCTGAAGCCGGGCGAACGGGTGCTGCTGGTCGATGACGTGCTGGCCACCGGCGGCACGCTGGCCGCGGCAGCCTCCCTGGTCGACCGGCTGCATGCCGAACTGATCGGCGCCAGCGTGGTCATCGAGCTGGTTGCAGCCCGCGGGCGGACCCGCTGGCAGGGGAGTAAGCCGTTGCACAGTCTGTTGCGTTATTGACTGAAGCGGCATCCAGCGCAGCCGTCGGCTGCGAGGTGTAGCGTCCGAAGAGCGCGATGATCGTGATCGGTACAGGGGGCTGGAAACAACGGATGCCGCAGAGCCATGAGGCGCTCCCTGGACGCGAGCAGGCGATGGCGCCCGCCCAGCCGCATCACGTTCACGGGCGCTCGCTGCTGTCCAGGAATTATCCGCGGAGCGAGATGGTGCTGTTCGGCATGGGCCGCTTCTGGGGCGCGGAACGCAGGTTCTGGGATCTTCCGGGCGTGCTGACCACGGCGGTCGGCTACGCCGGCGGCTATACGTCGACCCCGACCTACGATGAAGTCCGTTCCGGCCGGGCCGGCCACGCCGAGGTGGTGCAGGTGATCTATGACCCGGCGCAGATCCGCCTGGAACGATTGCTGAAGGTGTTCTGGGAAAGCCACGATCCGACCCAGGGCATGCGCCAGGGAAACGACGTCGGCACCCCATACCGTTCGGCCGTCTATACGTCCAACGTGGCGCAGCTGGGCATCGCCGAAGCTTCGGCCAGACGTTGTCAGGCGGAACTCAACCGCGCCGGCCTTCATTCGATCACGACGGAGATATCCGTCGCCGGCCCGTTCTACTACGCCGAGGACGAGTACCAGCAATACCTGTCCAGGAACCCGGATGGACAAGACGGGTTGGGCGGAACCGGAGTGCGTCATCCGATCGGGTGAGCTTGCGGGGATGATGCGACCGCGCCGGCCGGTGCCAGTCGTCCTGGACGGCGTTCAAGGCGCGACGATATCCAGGCTTTCGACATAGACCAGCTCGCACGCGCCTGCGCCCGTGTCCTCGCGGGTCATCGAAGTGTTCCAGTGCCAGCCGTCGGCCCGGCTGGCGTCAACCAGGAAGCCTTCGATATGGACGACCTGGCCCTGGCGCACTTGTTCGAGTTCGCGCCTCACGCCGGGGTCGGCGGGAATCATGTGCATGTTGGCGCTGGAGGTTTCGATTTCGCGGCGCGGGATCGGGAATTCCTTCACGTGCCAGTAGTAGAAGCGGCCGGACTGGGTGATGTCGATGTTTGCCAGCACATCGCTGTCGGACATGCGGCCCCAGCCGAGCGCAAGGTCTTCGGGGACCAGGTCCGCGTCGGCGCCCCAGGAATAATCCCTGCGCGACAGCACGCGTGCGGTGATGTCGAAATGGGCGCGGGTGGTCAGCGTGATGTCGCCGCGCTGCAATTGCGCGCCGTGGTCGAGGTCGACCTGCTCGGGCGGTTCGGCCGCGAGCACGCCCGGCAGCGGGTGCAGCGGGCGGTGGCGCCAGTGCGACATCGCACCCAGCAGCGCCAGCAGCACGGCGGCGCCAAGCAGGAGCTTGCGCATGCTCAAACGAAATCGGCCGCCAGCATGCAGCGCTGTTCGGGTGTCAGGGTCACTTCGGCCGGCATTGCCGGCAGCGTCGAGGCCAGCGTGACCGCTGCGCCCGCGTTCCAGTCCGCGATCATCGCCGCGTCCAGCTCGAAACGCAGGAAGTGCACGGCGGCGGTCTTTTCGTCATTGCTGCGTTCCATGTCCTCGTCGGCGATGGCGGTCACCGGTGCATGTTCGTGCACGCTCAGCGCGATCGCATGTTCGATGCGGCGCAGGCGCACCAGTTCGCGCTTGCGCTGCTCGACGTCGGCGTACTCGATCAGCAAGGTCGCCTTGAGATTGCCACCGTCCGGTATCAACGGATTGTAAGCGTCCAGTTCGTCCTGGATGCCGGCAGCCTCGAAGATGCGTTCGATGCGCAACATCTCCTGCACCTGGTACTGCACGCTGAGGCGATCCTCGAAGATCAGCGTCAGGTGTTCGCCGATGTGCACCGTGCGCTTCTTCTTGTGCGCCATCACGCGGGCGCGGAACTCGCCGCGTTGCTGCGCATAGGCTTCGAGGGTGAGCAGGTCGGAGCGGGTTAGCTTGTGCATGGGCTTTAAATCAGTGAAGAGTGGAGAGGAGTGAGAAATGAGTGAGGGCAGTGGGGGCTTTTACTCGTTTCTCACTCCTCTTCACTCGTTTCTCGCTCTTTCCACTCGTTTCTCAAATGCCGTACGCCTTGCGCAGCAGGCTCAGCGGATGTTCCGCCGCCGGCTTGTCGTCGAGGCCATGGGCGATATGGCCGCCGGCCATCGGGCAGTCGCTGGTGAAGTGGTCGGCGTCGGCCTGCGCCACGCGATTCTCCACCGGTTTGGCCAGCTTGCGCGAGTTCGCATAAGTCTTGTGCTTCACGCCGTAGGTGCCGTCGTGGCCGGAGCAGCGTTCGATGGTGACGATTTCCGTATCCGGTACCAGTTGCAGGATGTCGCGGGTCTTCGGGCCGATCTTCTGCACGCGCTGGTGGCACGGTACCTGCCAGGCGACCCTGCCCAGCGACTGCTTGAAGCCGGTCTGCAACAGCCCCGCCTTGTGCCGTTCGGCGAGATATTCGAACGGGTCGAAGAAGCGGTCACGCACCAGCGCCACGTCGGCGTCGTCGGGGAACATCAGCGGCAGCTCCTGCTTGAACATCAGCACGCAGGACGGGATCGCCGCGGTGAAGTCCCAGCCCTCGCGCGCCATCTTGGCCAGCACCGGGATATTGCGCTCCTTGTACATCTTCACCGTCTGCAGGTCGCCCAGTTCCAGCTTGGGCATGCCGCAGCAGCTTTCCCGTTCGACCAGCCGGGTCGGGATCGCGTTGTGCGCGAGTATCGCGGCGAGGTCTTCGACCACCACCGGATCGGAATGGTCGCAATAGCAGGTGGCGAACAACGCCAGCTTGCCGCGCGTGCGGCCGGCCGGCGTCACCGTGCCGCTGCCGTCGAGGTCGCGCAGGCGCTTGCGTGCGGTGGGCGTGTGGTACGCGGGCACGCGGGCATCGGCATCGACGCCCATGGTTTTCTCCAGCAGCTTGCGCGCACCCGGACGGCGGTTGGCCGCGTTGATCACCTGCACCACCACCGGGATCGAGGCCAGCTTGCCGACCCCGCGCGTATTCGACAGGATCAAGGACGACAGCGGTGCGCCGTGCTCGTGGAAGTGCACGGCCTTGGCGCGCAGCATCAGGTGCGGAAAATCCACGTTCCACGGATGCGGTGGCGTGTACGGGCATTTGGTCTGGTAGCACAGGTCGCACAGGTAGCACTGCTCGGTGACCTTGGGATAGTAGGCCTTGTCGACGCCGTCGAGCTCCATCGTCTTCGACGCATCGATCAGGTCGAACAGGGTGGGGAAGGCATGGCACAGGCTGACGCAGCGGCGGCAGCCATGACAGATGTTGAACACGCGTTCCAGCTCCGCATCCAGCGATTGCTGATCCATGAAGTCGGGATTGGTCCAGTCCAGCGGATGCCGGGTTGGAGCATCCAGGTTGCCTTCGCGTGTACCGCCGGTGGGCTCGGCCATGGTCGTTTCCTCAGAGCATGCCAGTGCGTGCTTCCGTGTGGGAGCGGCTTCAGCCGCGATCGATCTACCGGGTGGCCGGGGCGTTGCTCCAGCCTCGCGCACCTGTCGCGGCTGAAGCCGCTCCCACAGAAAAAGCGAAGCCGACGGACAGCTCAGCCCAGCTCGTTCAGCGCCTTGGTGAAGCGGTTCGCGTGCGAGCGTTCGGCCTTGGCCAGGGTCTCGAACCAGTCGGCGATTTCGTCGAAGCCCTCTTCGCGTGCGGCCTTGCTCATGCCCGGGTACATGTCGGTGTACTCGTGGGTCTCGCCGGCAATGGCGCTCTTCAGGTTCAGATGGGTCTCGCCGAACGGCAGGCCGGTGGCGGGGTCGCCCACGTTTTCCAGGTATTCCAGGTGGCCGTGGGCGTGGCCGGTCTCGCCTTCGGCGGTGGAGCGGAACACCGCCGAGACGTCGTTGAATCCTTCCACATCCGCCTTGCCGGCGAAGTAGAGGTAGCGGCGGTTGGCCATCGATTCGCCGGCAAAAGCGTCTTTCAGGTTCTGCTCGGTCTTGGAGCCTTTCAGGTTGCTCATGACATCACCTCGTGGCGTGCGGCTGGGAGGGCAATGCGGGTTCGACCGTTGCGGTCGTCATCGACCGAGCCTAGCGCCGGCTGGGCAAATGATGAAATTGATTGTCTAGATGGAGCGCATAGCCCGCAGCTATCGACGAGCGGCCTTGCCGGTGGCTGGCGCCGCGCTTTTTTCCGGTAGCGGCGTGGCGGCATTGTGGGCGTCCAGCAGATCGGCAGGCAGTTGCCTGAAGACCTCGGCCAGACGTTTCAGGAACGCGTCCATCGCCGAGCTCTTGCGCCAGACCATGGCGATGCGCCGGCTTGGCGGATGCCCCTTGAACTCGATCAGGTGCAAGCCATGCACCGGTGCCACGGGCGGCTTCACCGCCGTCACCGGCAGCAAGGTGATGCCGACGTTGGCGGCCACCATCTGGCGCAGCGTTTCCAGGCTGGTGGCGCGGAAACCGCTGCGCTCGCCGGCGCCGGCCATATGGCATACCTCCAGCGCCTGGTCGCGCAGGCAGTGGCCGTCCTCCAGCAGCAGCAGGTTCTGGTTGCTCAGATCGGCCAGTTTCAGCTGACCTTGCTTGCGCGCCAGCGGATGCTGTTCCGAAACCGCGAGCAGGAAGGGTTCCTCGAACAGGAATTCGCTGTGCAGGCTGTCTTCGTGCAGAGGCAGGGCCAGGATGCCGGCGTCAAGCCTGCCCTCACGCAACAGGCGCAGCACCGCCTCGGTTTTTTCCTCGACCAGCAGCAGTTCGAGCCGGGGGAACGCCGCGCGCACCAGCGGCAAGGCATGCGGCAACAGATACGGCCCCAGGGTCGGAAAGATGCCAAGCCGCACCGTGCCCGATTCGGGATCGAGCGTGCGCCGGGCCACGCCGCGGATCTGGTCGATCTGGTTGAGCACATCGCGTGCGCGGATGGCGATGTCGCGCCCGACTTCGGTCAACAGCACCTTGCGTGGGGTGCGCTCGACCAGTGGCACGCCCAGCTCGTCCTCCAGCTTCTTGATCTGGGTGGAAAGGGTCGGCTGGCTGACGAAGCTGGCCTCGGCGGCGCGCCCGAAATGCCGGTGTTCGGCCAGAGCAACCAGGTATTGGAGATCGCGCAGATTCATGGATCACCCGGTTCGATGTATTCGCACTTTCAATAGGTTTTTGCTATGGCTTGGATGGTAACAATCAATTGGAGCAATGCAAGCACGAGGTTCTGGGCTTTTGCCCGCGCCAGCCCGTGTGCCGGAGTCCCTCCATCTGCCCCGCAGGCGCGCGGGCTCTCCCGGCCGATGGCGAGATGACCCGCCATCGGCTTTTTTTGGTTCTTCACCGATGACAGGGAGGGCGGCTTTGATCTTAGGTAGCCGCCATCGCGGTATCCGCGGGCCATGCGTTTGGACCCTTGACGCCCGGTTGACGGTGCCTGCCAGTAGCCGCTGAGACGTGTGAAGGTCTTGGGGATGGTCTGATTTTTCTCGTCATCCCGGAATCGCGAAGCGATATCCGGGGACCCGGCGCCTTTGCGCATCACCGCGTCACGCGAACGGCACGGGATGACCAGCCCTTCGGCTGTTGGAGAGCCCTGCCTTGGCGGGAATGACGAATACGGGGGTTGATTAGACCATCCTTGGATCACCCGACAGCCGAAGCTCAGCTCACGATCACGGCATCCAGCGGCACGTTGGCATCGCTCCAGCCGACGATGAACACCTCGAGCGCCATACGCTGCGGAACGTCGATACCGGCCTCCCGCACGAATGCGGCCGCCGCCTTGATGAAGGATTGTTTCGACCGGCTGGAAGCCTGCCGCACGGCCGCCTGTTGCTGCCGCAGCTGCACGATATGCGGCGATGGCTGTCCCGGTTTGGCGAATTTCTGGTATCGGCGCAGCTCATCGGCCACCAAGGCGGTCTCTGACGATGCCTGCAGCACGGCTTTGCGAGCTTTAAACAGTTGGATCAGGTGAGCGACGGCTGGCGCCGGCTGGCCGGTTCCGTCTGCGGCCAGAAGCATGCGTGCGAGCACTGGCGGCATCGGTGTATCGGCTGTCAGCGGGACGAACGCAGCGATTTGTTCCAGATGGCTCAGGAATCCGGCGTACTGGAAGGGTTTCGGCGTTGCCATGGGGAGTCCGATCCGGAGGAGCGCGGACGATACCTCTCTTGGGGATGTGGCGCCTGGGTTTTCTCTCTCATGGCGGGATGTGGGAGCGACTTCAGTCGCGATGCTTTGTCGCTTCGTTGCCGGACCGCAGGCAGGAACTTTCATCGACCCTCGACCACCGAGTCACTTCGCCCGACCCTTCGTTGTTGCAGGAGCCCGCTGGCGGGCGATGCTCTTGCTCTTGCTCTTTGGTAGGTGATTTGAATCAACCGACCAACCCGGAGCAAAGGCATCGCCCGCCAGCGGGCTCCTACAAGAGGTCGCGGTGTAAGGTGGCCCTGGTTCCGCGGGAGAACGAAAGCTCTTGCTTCAATGTGGCTTGCGAGTAAGCAGCAACGATATGGACAAACCGCTGCATCGGCCACCCAAGGCCGCCACCGAAAGCAGGCATTACAGAAAAAATCATCAAGCCTGCGGGTCCACCCGCAACACCAACTTCCCCCGATGACTTCCATCAAACAACCGGTTCAACACCACAGGCGCGTTCTCCAACCCTTCGGCCACCGTCTCCTCGGCCTTCAACCGCCCGTCGCGAATCCACCCACCGAGCGCCTGCACCGCCTCGCGCGTCTTCGTGTAATCGAGCACCAGAAATCCGCGCATACTCAGCCGCTTCATCACGAAAACGCCGAAGTCGTCACTGGGCCGCTCGCCGCTGTTGTAGCCGGAGATCAGTCCGCACA
The DNA here is from genome assembly GCF_042657005.1 of Rhodanobacter terrae. NCBI lineage: Bacteria > Pseudomonadati > Pseudomonadota > Gammaproteobacteria > Lysobacterales > Rhodanobacteraceae > Rhodanobacter > Rhodanobacter terrae. The sequence continues at coordinate 30,314 of NZ_JBHSNG010000012.1, read as the reverse complement.
GCGCCACGCGCCCGCCGATGACCATGCGTGAAAGCACCGCGCGCATGACCTCGCCGCCCACGTTCTCGAAGTTCACGTGCACGCCGTCGGAGGTGGCGGCCTTGAGCTGCTGTTTGAAGTCCGCGGACTTGTAGTCGACGGCGGCATCGAGGCCCAGTTCCCCGGTGAGATAACGGCACTTGTCGGCGCCGCCGGCGATGCCGACCACGCGGGCACCCATGATCTTGCCGATCTGGCCGGCGATGGAGCCCACCGCGCCGGCAGCGGCGGAAACCACCAGCGTCTCGCCGGGCTGCACCGGGGCAATGTCGGTGAGGCCGTAGTAGGCGGTGACGCCGCTCATGCCACAGGCGCCGAGCAGGGTAGGCAGCGGGATGCCGGGGTCGGCGGGCAGGCGCACGTAGCCTTTGGCGCTGTCGTGGAACACCAGATAATCCTGCCAGCCGGTAACGCCTTGCACCAGGTCGCCTTCGCGGTACTGCGTCGAGCGCGACTGCACCACGCGGCCGAGGCCGAGTGCGCGCATCACTTCGCCGATCGCCACCGGCGGCAGGTATTGGGGAATGTCGCGCATCCATACGCGGTTGGTCGGGTCCATCGAGAGGTACAGCACGCGCGCCAATACCTCGCCGTCTTTCAGTTCGGGCACGGTTTGTTCGACCAGGTCGAAATCCTCGCGGGCGACCAGGCCTTCGGGGCGGGTCTTGAGACGCAGCTGGCGATTGATCAGGGACATGCGGTTCACCTAGAGAAGGGAGGCAGCTCGCTCGCGACTATACGGCGTGGCGCCGCCGGTCACCGAGATGCAGTTTCGGCGCAACGCCCCGGCTGGCAACCCCATCGGTCGGTCAGCTGCGTTGAATTGTCATCGGCGCCGCGTCACCGCCGTCACAACGGATGCAGGTGTCGCTACATGCCTGCGTGTTCCACTTACACTGTGCCGGCCGCACGGCACACAGGGAGAATCGCATGCTTCGTCGATTGGCCGGATTGCTGAGTCTGGGGCTGCTGTTCGCCACGCCGTTGCCGGCACAGGATTTGCCGGCGCCGTTGCGCGACTGGCAGAGCTGGGTGTTGCACGATGTGCCGCAGCACGACTGTCCGTTCCTCGCCAACCAGATGCCGGGCGACGGCAGTTATCGATGCGCGTGGCCCGGCCGCTTGACCCTCGATGCCGGCAGGGACGGCGGCCGTTTCAGCCTGGACGTGCACGTGGATGCGCCGGGCTGGGTGGCTTTGCCGGGCGACGAAAGGAGCTGGCCGCAGCAGGTCAGCGTCAACAAGCAGACGGCGACGGTACTGCAGCGCGCCGGCGCGCCGATGCTGTGGCTGATGCCGGGCGACTATCAATTGAGCGGCACGTTGCCGTGGACGTCTCGCCCCGCGCGCCTGCGCGTGCCGGCCATGATCGGACTGGTTTCGCTGAGCGTCGACGGTGCGGCCGTTGCGCGCATCGAACGCAACGGCGACCAGCTCACTCTCGGCGAAGCCGCCGCGGCACAACGCGCCGCCGACGCGTTGTCGCTGCGTGTCTATCGCCGCCTCGAAGACGGGCTGCCGGCCACGCTGGAAACGCGGCTGCAGCTCAATGTCACCGGGAGTGCGCGTGAGCAGCTGCTTGGTCCGGCTTTGCCGGCCGGTTTTGTGGCTACCGCGCTGTCCGGTGACCTGCCGGCCCGGCTGGAGAACGATGGCCAGTTGCGCGTGCAGCTGCGGCCGGGGCAATGGACCGTCGTGCTGGCGGCCCGCAGTGTCGCGCCGCTGAGCAAGGTGGCACTGAGACTGCCGGCCGTGCCGTGGCCGCGACAGGAAATCTGGAGCTATGCCGACAGCACCGGTCTGCGCAGCACGCGCGTCGAGGGCAACGCTACCGATGCGGCACAGGCTGGAGTGCCACCCGACTGGAACAATCTGCCGGCCTATGCTCTCGACGACAACACAGGCCTGGCGATAGAACAGGGCGCGCGTGGCGACGAGGGCGGCCAAGGCGATCAGCTGCATTTGCAGCGCGAGCTGTGGCTGGATTTCGACGGCGCAGGCCTCAGCGTGGCCGACCATCTCTCCGGCGATCTGCGCCATCACCAGCGGCTGGATGTGGCGGCGCCGTGGCAACTGCAGCGCGCGGCGCAGGCTGACGAGCCGCTGCTGATCACCAGAGGCACCGGCGATAGAAGCGGCGTCGAGCTGCGCGAGCAGCAGCTCGACCTCAACGCCGGCTTGCGCCTCGCAAGCTATCGTGGTGCGCTCCCCAGTGCGGGCTGGCAGATACCGCTGGAAGGCATCCACGCCACCTTGCATCTGCCTTCGGGCTATCGATTGCTCGGTACGGTCGGGGTCGATCGCTCGCCCGACTCATGGGTCGCGCAATGGAGCCTGCTCGACCTGTTCGTGGTGGCGTTGATCGCGCTGCTGGCCGGCCGCCTGCTGGGCTGGCGGTGGGCGCTGCTAGCCGCGGGCTATCTCGCGCTGGCGCAGCACGAAAGCCATGCGCCGCTGTGGACGCTGGCCGTCACGCTGGCGCTGGCACTGCTGTTGCGCGCATTGCCGGAAGGCCGTCTGCGCTCCGCTGCCCGCACCGGGGCGGTGGCGATCTTCGCGCTGGCGGTATTGTGGACGCTGCCGTTCGCCGCAACACAGCTGCAGTACGCGCTGCATCCGCAACTGGAAGGCGGCAATCGAAGTCGCATCGTGCAGGCGAATTTCATCGAGCCGCCGGCGGTCGAGGAGCTTTCGGCGAAGCGGCAAATGTTGCCGGCACCAGCACCGCCAGCACCGCCAGCCGAGTCGATGGCGAACGATGCGATGTCCTCTTCCGAACCGCCGGTCGTTTTACAGGTTCTTGGTGGCGTCGCCCAGTCGACTGCGCAAGGTCCGGCTGGCGCAGGTCATGGCATCGATACCCGCAGCGTGATCCAGGCCGGCGCCGGCATGCCGCGCTGGAACGAGGGCAACAACTACCAATTGGGCTGGTCCGGCCCGGTGACGCCGGAGCAGAGCATGCGGCTGGTGATCGCGCCTTCGTGGCTGGTGCGCTTGCTACGTGTGGCGATGGTCGCGCTGCTGGCCCTCTTGCTGGCGAAGCTGGTGACGACGCTGCTGCTGCCGTGGCGTGGTCGCTGGGCTGGCTGGCGTGGCGGCCGCGTGGCAGGTGCCGCGTTGCTGGCGTTGGCGCTGTTGCCGCATGGCGTGCATGCGCAGAGCTTGCCCAGCGACCAGTTGCTCGACCAGTTGCGCAACCGCCTGACCGAGGCGCCGAAATGCGCGCCGGCCTGTGCCGACCTGGCGCAGGCGCAGCTGCAGGTCAATGGCGATGCGCTCGATGTGGAACTGGAAGCGCATATCGGCGCGCCGGTCGCGCTGCCGTTGCCGCAGGCCGACGATGCACTGCAATGGCTCGATGTCGCCGTGGATGGCCATGCCGGCGCGCCGCTCGCGCGCGACGCCGGTCAATTGCTGTTGCGGCTGGATCGCGGCGTGCATCGGGTCAGTCTGCACTACCGCATCGGGGCGGCCGACAGCGTCAGTCTGCGTTTTGCGCAGCGACCGCAGCGCGTCATGTTCAGCGGTCAGGGCTGGTGGCTGGACGGAGTCGATGACGGCCGCGTGCTGGGCGACAGCATCGCACTGCATCGCGTGCGTACCGCCAGCGACGGCAAGAATCTTCCGGCCGCGCAGAGTTTTCCGCCGTATGTGCGGCTGACCCGCCGTCTGGTGCTGGGTCTGGACTGGACAGTGCAGAACGTGGCCGAACGCATCGCTCCGCAGCAGGGCGGCTTCAGCACCACGCTGCCGCTGCTGCCGGGCGAGCACCCGCTGGGCGACGATGCGCTGGTCAAGGATGGACGCATCAGCGTCACATTCAACGCGAACAGCAACAGCGTGAGCTGGACCAGTCGCCTCGATCATGCCGCGCAGCTGGCGTTGAAGGCTCCGGACCTCGGCGAACGCGCCGAGGTCTGGGAAATCCAGGCGGCACCGATGTGGCATGTCGATGCCAAGGGCGTGCCGACCAGCGCCAGCGACGACGGCCTGCTTTACCAGCCGTTGCCGGGCGAAAGCCTGCAGTTGGCTTTCAATCAACCGGTGGCGGTGGCGGGCGACAGTCTGGCCTTCGATGGCGTGCAGCTGACCAGCACCGCAGGCGAGCGTTCGAGTGAGACCACGCTGAGCCTGCATGCCCGCAGCACGCGCGGCGGCGAGCATGCGATTGACCTGCCGGCGGGTGCCGAGTTGCTGGAGGCGCAGCGCGACAACCTGCCGATCAACCTCGCCGTGCGCGAGGGCAAGCTCAGCCTGCCGCTGCTGCCCGGTGCGCACGATTACACGTTGCGCCTGCGCGAACCTCATGGCGTTGCCGCGCGCACGCACACGCCGACGTTCGCGCTGCACGCACCGATGGCGAACATCAACCTGGCACTGCAGCTGCCGCAGGATCGCTGGGTATTGTGGACATGGGGACCGACCGCCGGGCCGGCGGTGCTGTACTGGTCGCAGCTGATCGTGCTGCTGCTGGCGGCATGGGGGCTGGCGCGCTACGCGCCGACACCGTTGCGTTTCCATCACTGGCTGCTGCTGGGGCTGGGCTTCTCCGCGTTCGCCTGGAGTGCCTACGCGCTGGTAGTGCTGTGGCTGATCCTGCTGGGCCTGCGCGCGCGCGGCGCGCCGGCGGAGCGGTTGGCTCCGACGACATTCAACCTGCTGCAATTCGGCCTCGCGGCACTCACGCTGGTGGCGCTGGCCGTGTTGATCAGCGCGGTACCGAAGGGGCTGCTCGGCCTGCCCGACATGCATGTGGCCGGCAACGAGTCCACTGCCTGGAACCTGCGCTGGTTCGCCGATCAGAGCGCCAATATGCTGCCTGGCGGCGGCGTGTTCAGCGTTTCGCTGTGGGTGTACAAACTGGCCATGCTGGCGTGGGCGCTGTGGCTGGCCAACGCGCTGATCGGCTGGCTGCGCTGGGCGTTCGACGCATGGACGCACGGCGGCTACTGGCGCCAGCGCGAACCGAAACCCGGCGCGGCACCACCGCCACCATCGACGCCGCCGAAACCGGAGCCGCACGATGCCTGATGTCCGCCACATGCTGGCGGCGGCCACGCAGCGGCTCGGCGAGCGTCTCGATGCCGAGCTGCTGCTGCTGCACGTCGTGAAAAAGCCGCGCAGCTGGCTGTTCACACATGCCGACGACGTGCCGGATGGAGACGTCCGGGCCGATTACGGGAGATTGCTCGATCGTCGCGCGAGCGGCGAGCCGGTGGCCTATATCACCGGGCACCGCGGCTTCTGGTCGCTGGATCTGGAAGTGACTCCGGCCACGCTGATCCCGCGCCCGGAGACCGAGCTGCTGGTCGAACTGGCATTGCAGCGCCTGCCGGGCGTCGCCGCTTGCAGCGTGGCCGATCTCGGCACCGGCAGCGGTGCGATCGCGCTGGCCATCGCGCACGAACGACCGCGCGCGCAGGTGACCGCCACCGACGCCAGCGCCGATGCCCTTGCCGTCGCCCGCCGCAATGCGCAGCGTCACACCATCGGCAACGTCGCTTTCGTGCAGGGCGACTGGCTGGTGCCGCTGGCCGGCCGGCAGTTCGACCTGATCGTCTCCAACCCGCCTTACATCGAAGCGGAAGATCCTCATCTGGTGCAGGGCGATCTGCGTTTCGAACCGGCCAGCGCGCTGGCTTCAGGCCTTGATGGCCTGGACGATATCCGCCGCATCGTGCGCGAGGCACCCGCCTGCCTGCATGCCGAAGGCTGGCTGCTGTTCGAGCATGGCTGGAACCAGGGCGATGCCTCTCGTGCATTGCTGCGCGAGGCAGGCTACGCCGAGGTATTCACGGCTTGTGACCTGGAGCAGCGCGACCGCGTCAGTGGCGGCCGCTTCGCGTAGACCGCCGCACATCGGGTTTCTCTGGTTTTGTGGGAGCGGCTTCAGCCGCGATGCTCTCCGGTTCATTGCTGGCGAGCGAGCACGCAGCTGTGCAATGGCAAATCCGGAGCAAAGGCATCGCGGCTGAAGCCGCTCCCATAGCGCAGCGTGGGCCAGGGCCTCAGCCGATGCTGGCGATGTTCGATGCGGCCGGCTGCGGGAAGCGTGCGGATATCGCACGGCGGATGCCCGGCAGATCGAGGCCGGCCATGCCCAGCACTTCCTCGCGGCTGCCGTGTTCCAGATAGACGTCCGGAAGGCCCAGATGCAGGATCGGCAGGGTGATGCCGTGCGCGGCCAGGCACTCGGCCACGGCAGAGCCGGCGCCGCCGGCGATCGCGTTGTCTTCCAGGGTGACGAAGGCGTCGTGGGTTTTTGCCAGCTCCACGATCAGCGCCTCATCCAGCGGCTTGACGAAACGCATGTTGACCAGGGTCGCGTCGAGCTCGGCGGCGACCGTGGCGGCCGGTGCCAGCATCGTGCCAAAGCTGAGCAGGGCCAGGCCGCGGCCGCGCCTGCGCAGCTCGGCCTTGCCGATCGGCAAGGTATCGAGCTGCTGATGAATCGCGACGCCGGGGCCGCTGCCGCGCGGATAACGGATCGCGGCGGGGCCCTGATGCTGGAATCCGGTGCTCAGCATCATGCGGCATTCGTTCTCGTCGGCCGGCGCCATGATCAGCATGTTCGGCAGGCAGCGCAGGAAGGTGAGGTCGAAGCTGCCGGAGTGGGTGGCGCCGTCCGGGCCGACCACGCCGGCGCGATCGATCGCGAAGGTCACGTCGAGATTCTGCAGCGCCACGTCATGGATCGTCTGATCGTAGGCACGCTGCAGGAACGTCGAATAGATCGCCACGACCGGTTTCGCGCCCTCGCAGGCCATGCCTGCAGCCAGCGTCACCGCATGCTGCTCGGCGATCGCCACGTCGAAGTAGCGCTGCGGGTATTCCTTCGAAAAACGCACCAGGCCGGAGCCTTCGCGCATCGCCGGCGTGATCGCCAGCAGGCGTTCGTCGGCAGCCGCCTGGTCGCACAGCCAGTCGCTGAAGATGTCGGTATAGCTCGGCTTGGCCGGCGCATTCTTTTTCACCAGGCCGGCCTGCGGGTCGAACGGGCCGACGGCGTGGTATTCGATCTGCGCCTGCTCGGCCGGCGCGTAGCCCTTGCCCTTGGTGGTGATCACGTGCAGCAGCTGCGGGCCGGGCAGATCCTTCACCGTGCGCAGCGCATGCAACAGCTGGGGAATGTTGTGGCCGTCGATCGGGCCGGTGTAGTGGAAGCCCAGCTCCTCGAACAAGGTCGAGGGCACGAACATGCCCTTGGCGTGCTCTTCCCAGCGCTTGAAGAAACGCCCGAACAGCGATTGTTTCGGAATCGCCCGCTTGGCGCGCTCGCGCAGGGCGTTAAGTGTGTGGCTGGCCATCGCGCGCGCCATCACCTTGGTCAGCGCGCCGACGTTTTCGCTGATCGACATGCCGTTGTCGTTGAATACCACCAGCATGTTGGGTTCGACGTCGCCGCCATGATTGAGCGCCTCGAACGCCATGCCGGCGGTCATCGCGCCGTCGCCGATCACCGCCACCACCTTGCGCTGGTCGCCCTTGCGCTGCGCCGCGATCGCCATGCCCAGCGCGGCCGAAATAGAGGTGGACGAATGGCCGACGCCGAAGGTGTCGTACTCGCTTTCCTCGCGGCGCGGGAACGGCGCCAGGCCGTCCTTCTTCTTGATCGTCGTGATCCGCTCGCGGCGACCGGTGAGGATCTTGTGCGGATAGCACTGGTGGCCGACGTCCCACACCAGGCGATCGTGCGGTGTGTCGAATTCATGGTGCAGCGCCACGGTCAGCTCCACCACCCCCAGGCCGGCGCCGAAATGGCCGCCGGAGCTGGCCACGGCCTCGATCAGGTACTGGCGCAGCTCATCCGCCACGGCCGGCAACTCCTCGTCGGGGACCAGGCGCAAATCGGCCGGGGTCTCGATCGGGGCAAGATGAGGGTAGTGGGAAAGATCGTTCATCCGCGTATTGTTGGTCCAGCGGAGGGGCGGGGCAAGGGCGGACATCTGAACAGGCCGGGGCAGCGCCGCCGCAAACGGCTCTCCACATGATGCATACGCCGCTGAAGCAACGCTGCGCGACATCTTCCAGCAGGGAACCTGGCCATGACTGTACGCAAGCTGTTTCGCCTTTTCGCCGAAGCCACCTCACGCCAGGCCGGCAAGCCGATGGCTTTCATTCTCGCCGTCATCCTGATCGTGCTGTGGGCCGCCACCGGACCGCTGTTTCGCTTCGGCGACACCTGGCAACTGGTGATCAACACCTCCACCACGATCATCACGTTCCTGATGGTATTCCTGATCCAGAGCAGCCAGAACCGCGACTCCGCGGCTTTGCAGATCAAGCTGGACGAGTTGATCCGCACCAGCAAGGCCCATAACGCGTTGTTGAACCTGGAAGAACTGGACGAGGATGACCTGGACCGCATCCGCCGGCACTACCGCAAGCTGGCACAGGCCGCCTACAGCACGCTGGAGACGATCGAGCAGAACACCGGCGACCTGCACAACGACGAGGGAGAAGACGATGACGCCGCCTGAGGCCAGGCTGTCCGAAGTCAAGCGGCCCCGGGTCAGGCGGCGATCGGACGCCGGTCGCGTGGCAGCCGGCTGACCAGGAATTCCATCTGGTCGGCCAGGATGTTGCGATTGGACAGGATCAGGTGCTCGACCCAGCTTGGCCGGTACGGCACCGCCAGCAGCGGCATGTTGGCCTGCTGCGGGGTACGGTTGCTCTTCTTCAGGTTGCAGGCGAGGCAGGCGCTGACCACGTTCTCCCATTCGTCCTTGCCGTGCCTGGAAATCGGCAGCACATGGTCGCGGGTCAGTTCGCTGCGGGTGAAGTGCTCGCCGCAATAAAGGCAGATATGGCGATCGCGGGCGAACAGCGCGGTGTTGGTAAGCGCCGGGGCCGGGTCGATGGCGTGCTCCCGGCAGTGGCCGGTGCTGGCGATGATGGGGTGCAGGTGCATGAGGCTCTGTGCGCCGAGCACGCGGTTATGGCCGCCGTGCACGGTCAGGCAGGGATCGCCCAGCGTCCAGGCGACCGCGTCGCGGACGTACAGGCAAACCGCGTCCTGCCAGCTGATCCAGTCGAGGATGCGGCCGGCGGCGTCCAGCGACAACACACGGGTCGCATGGAGATCGGCCCGACTTGGCACTTCCATCAGCATGTAAATCGTCCTTCAGCCAGGGCTTGGAAAGAGCGTTTCGGCGATGCAGGATGCTTTCTAGGAGCCTGCCGGACTTTGGTTGGCCGGGCTGTGAATCCGTCCTCGCACAGCCGAATTCTCGCCTCGACCACCAAAGCCCGGCGGGCTCCTGGCCCGAGCATAGAACAATTCCATTGCAATCCGCATGCAAATCGGGCTGGGGAGCCATCGGCAGAGCAGTCGCCGCCGCGCGGAAGCGCTGATATGATTGCCAGTCAACACAGACCTGACGCCGGGTTTGGTAGGGGCGCTTCGGTGGTGACCCGGCACGGCGGGGGGCAGAGGTAAGTAACGTGGCCGAAGTTCTTTTCTACGAGCACCCGGTGCCGCTCAACCGCAACGAACACAAGGATATGCGCCTGAAGGGCGTGCCGAACGTGAAGTTCGCGATGAACGCGCACTCGGTCCCGCTGACCGGTGTGGAGTTCGGCATCGCCGCCCGCGATCTGTTGATCGTGTTTGGTGGCGCGTCGATGGCCGAAGCCGGTCCGATGGCCTTGCTCGGCCTGCGCGAGAACGAAAACCTGTATGTCGACGCCGAAGGTCACTGGGCCGCGAATACGTATGTTCCGGCTTTCGTGCGCCGCTACCCGTTCGTGCTGGCCGAGAAGCCGGCCGGGCAGGAAGGCGATGACTTCACCGTGTTCCTCGACGAGAGCTACGAAGGCTTCAACGCCAGCGAAGGCGAGCGCCTGTTCATGGAAGACGGCAGCGACAGCGAGATGCTGAGCAAGGCGGTGGGCTTCCTCGGCGAATTCCAGCAGAACATCGCGCGCACCAGGTGGTTCATGGAGCAGCTGGTCAAGTACGACCTGCTGGAGCCGCGCAATGTCCGGCTGCAGAAGGACGGCACGGACGGCAAGGAAGGCCGGTCGATCAATCTCAATGGCCTGTTCGTGGTCAATGAAGAAAAGCTGCGCGCGCTGGACGAGAAGGTCACCCAGGAGCTGCTGCGTGAAGGCGTGCTCGGCTGGATCTATGCGCACCTGCTGTCGTTGATCAACATCGACCGTCTGGCTCAGCGCCTGGACGTGCGCGAGCAGGCCGAAGCGGCGGCGGGCATCACCAGGAACTGATCGCCGTCCATCATCGCGACAAGTCGCGAAAAAGCCGCCTTCGGGCGACTTTTTCGTTTACGGCCTAGTGCACCGGTTTGGCCAGCCTGAACAGATCCGGCGCGTAGCCCGTCGCCTCGTATAACGCACGCGCGCGCTCGTTGCCGGGGAACACCGCCAGCGTCACCAGCTGGCAATGGTGTTCGCGGGCCCAGTCCTCGGCGTGCGTCAGCAGCGCCCTGCCGACACCGTTGCCTTCGTGTTTCGGCGCCACCGCCAGATCGGAGATGTGGCAGTTGCTGCGTCCGGTGAAGAAATCCGCGGTGCGCTGCAGATGGATGAAGCCGACCCGTTCGCCATCGGAGTCCTCGGCCACGAACAGAAAGCTGTTCGCCGGCTGGTCCTCCAGATGCCGCAGCAAGTCATCGCGAATGCCCTCGATGCATTCGTGTCGGCGCCGCCATGGCGGCAAGTTGAAATCCACGAAGCGTGGTACCAGCGAGAGGATGAAATCGTCGTCGTCTTCGGCCAGACGGATCAGCAAGGAGGTGTCGGTCATGAGGAATCGAGTGCGGGACGGGGAATAACGTTGTCGTTTCTACACCTTGCGCGAGGGCGACGGAAGTCCCGGCCAGTGGATGAGACGCGCGCGCGCGGTGCCGGCCGATGGTTCGAGCCGTGTATATTCCGGGAAATATGCCATCCGCACCTCGGGTGCTGGATTCCCGCCCACATACCGCAAGCCATCGCATCGGGATATATATCGTGCCGACCACCACCCGCCGCCTCCGCATCCGACCCGCCGGCGACAGCGTGCTGGTGCAAGGCATGCGCGACATCCAGAGCCAGCTGAAGCTGCGGCCGGCGTTTCCGCCGGAAGTCGAGGCGGCCGCTGCGCAGGCTGCCGCCAATCCACGGTTGCCGGAACTGGATCGCACGGATATCGCATTGGTCACGATCGATCCTCCGGAGTCGATGGACCTGGATCAGGCTATGTACGTCGAGCGTACCGACGCCGGCCACCGGGTGTACTACGCGATTGCCGATGTCGCCGCCTTCGTCACCGCCGGCGATCCCGTCGACCTGGAAGCGAACCGCCGCGGCGAGACGCTGTACGGCGCGGACGCCAAGATCCCGCTGCACCCCAAGGTACTGTCCGAAGGCGCCACCTCGCTGCTGCCCGGCCAGCTGCGCCCCGCCTTGTTGTGGACGATCGAACTGGACAGGACCGGCGAGATCGCCGGCATCGACGTGCGGCGCGCCCGCGTCAGCAGTCGCGCCAAGCTCGACTATGCCGGCGTGCAGCAGCAGATCGATGCCAGTACCGCCGATCCCATGTGGGCGGTGCTGCGCGAGATCGGCGAGTTGCGCAAGCAGCGCGAACAGGTGCGCGGCGGCATCAGCCTGCCGTTGCCGGAGCAGGAGATCGACGTGGTCGATGGCCGCTGGTCGCTGGCATTCCGCGCGCGCCTGGCCGTCGAGGACTGGAACGAGCAGATATCGCTGCTGACCGGCATGGCGGCCGCGCAGCTGATGGTGCAGGCCAGGGTCGGACTGCTGCGCACCTTGCCCGAACCCCAGCCGCAGTCGCTGCAGCGGCTGCGGCTCACCGCACGGGCGCTGGACATCGACTGGCCGGACACCTCGAGCTATCCCGAATTCATCCGCTCGCTCGACCCGGGCAAGGACACTGATGTCGCGATGTTGACCGCATGCACCACCGTGCTGCGCGGTGCCGGCTATACGGCCTTCAACGGCGAGCTGCCCGCACAGCCGGTGCAGTGGGCGGTGGCAGCGGAATACACCCATGCCACGGCTCCACTGCGCCGCCTCGTCGATCGCTATACCGGCGAAGTCTGTGTGGCGCTGTGCGCGAAACAGCCCGTGCCAGCCTGGGTGCTCGCCGCGTTGCCGGGTCTGCCCGCCACCATGCAGGCTTCCGGGCATCGCGCCAGCCAGTACGAGAAAGCCGTGCTCGATCTGGCCGAAGCCGCGGTGCTGGCGCCGCGCGTCGGGGAAACCTTCGATGGCGCCATCGTCGAAGTCGCCGCCAATGCACCCGGCAAAGGCGTCGTGATCGTGCGCGATCCGGCGATCGAGGCCAGTGTGTCGAGTTCGTCCAGTTTGGCGCTGGGCGCCGACGTCAAGGTGACCTTGATCGAGGCCGACCCGGTCAAGCGCGTGACGCGTTTCGAGCTGGCTGGTTGAGCCGGAGTCCGGACATGCCGATCAACGGGAATTCGCGTGTATGGCCATTGAAAAATTGGACGCGGAAGCGTTTTTAGCCTTGTCGGTAATGCGCCCACGCCAGCGCAACTGCTCGAGCGGGACGCTGCGATCCACCGCGCCGATCTTGTAGAGATATTCGGGCAGGTAACCGGTCAGCAGCAGGCGCACGTCCCATGGCAGCCCGGGGTCGATCCGCCGCGCCATGCGATAGACGATCGTGGTGCAGTTCGACGTGAGCGTGTTGTAGAACTCCGGTTCGGCGGACAGCGTGTTCGCCGCCTGCACGTAGGAGAGGAATAGCGCACGCATGGTGGCGTTGTCCATGCGCAGCGGGTAGAGGTAATCGTCCTCGCCGCGCACGTTGGTGCGTACGCGGATGATGTCGCGTTCGTCGGCGGCGACCAGCGTGGTTTCGAACTGGCGGAAGAATCCGCCGATCGACGAATACTGATCCCCGCGTTTCTTGCGGATCTCCACCGAGAACACCACGTGGCTGCCGTCGTCGAAGCCGAACGAGATCATGGCGTGCGCGATCGCCGTGCTGCCCCAGTAGGACAGCACGGCGTCGGCGGAGACCAGGCGGTCCAGATCATAATGGCGCGTCTCCCAGCGCGCATCGTAGTCGTCGTCGGTGCGCCAGGTGAAATCGCGCACGTTGTCGAGCGTGACTGCGTTGCCTTGCACGCGGCCGGTCAGCCTGCGGGCGACATCGTCCGACCACACCCGGTCGTTCGAGGGCGCGATGCTCGCCCACCAGATCAGCAGCGCCGCGTACATAGCCACATAGATGCCCAGCGGCAGCCAACTGCACCGGCTGATCGCGAACACGGCAAGCGCGATCACGGCGAGCGCCCAGGTTGCGCCGCCAAGTATTCGCGCGACCGAGCCACCCGGCAGCTGGTACCAGAGCGCGAGCGTACCCCACGCGCCCGACAGGACCGTAACCAGCGCGGTCACCACGAACAGCACGGCCCGGCCCATCACCATGAGTCTCTTCGTCATCGCCTCTCCACCGTCTCTGCCGCGTCGACCGCCGCCGCAAGCCTGCGGCTTTGATTGCGGGAAGACAATGCATGGCCCGGCGCAGGAGCGAGCCCGGCCTGCGATCCGATCGCTACCATCACGCCGCCGCCCGCGGAATGGACCACAGCAGCATGAGTAGCAGGCCACGGATATGGATCGTGCGATGCATCGCTCTAGCCATGCTGCTTTCCCTCGGCGCGTGCGCCATGGTCGGGGTCAGCAATGTCAAGCCGCACGACTATGTCGCGGAACGGCGCGCCGACATCATCGGCAGCGGCCGCCTGAGCGACGGCACGATGCAGTCGCTCACGTGGTCGCGCTCGCCGCCGATGCCTGCACGCGAGCGTTCGCGGAGTGCACGGACACCGTCGCCCGTTCGGCCGGGCTGACCGACGAGCAGCGCCTTTCGACGCTGTCCGAATTGTGGATGAGCAAGGCGATTATGCCTGCCTCTTCTACATCGTGCGCCAGCCATCCGAGCGCGCGTTCGAACTGCGTCAGGTGCAGGAGATCGGCTTCTACAACTTCGCCGTCCAGCGCGCGGTGGCCCGCTTCTTCCATGCATTGCCGCAGCTGGGCACGCAGTGGACACAGACGTCGCTGGCCGGCGATGGCTTCGGCTCGGATTTCGTCGCCGTCGCACCACCGGAACCGGCCGCCGCCGAAGTGCCGTGGCGCCATCCGCGCTATGTGTCGATGACCGGCGCACTGGTGTTCGAGGGCCATACGCTGACCGAGGTACCGGCCACGAGGCAGGTGCAGGTGCTGGCCCGGGATCCGTATCGCGACGGCAGCATCACCGTGGGCGGCCGCGTGGTGCCGCTCGGTGCGAACTTCACCGCGGCCTATGGCATGTGGCTGGCGCGCTCGGGTTTCGTCGGCCAGTCGATCCGCTCGCTGCTCGGTCGCGAAGGCGGCATCACCACGCCACGCGTATTGCTGATGCAGCCGTACGATCCCGATCGACTCACCGTCGTCATGCTGTATGGTCTGGCCAGCAGTCCGGAGGCATGGATCAATGTGGCGAACGAGGTGATGGGCGACGAATACCTGCGCCGCAATTACCAGGGACCGATGTGACGCATCGTGTCCAAATCGGTACCTTGCGTGTCAGACGGCGGCCTCTGCTTGCCCGTCCGCGGCTACCCAAACCACGCGGGGACGGCACCGGATTCCCGAAATATGCCGTAATCCACACTCTGTGCCGACGTTGGCAAGCATGTTGCTTTGCTCACGGCATGAGCGACCATGCGTACGACATCTCTTATCTGCTTGACTCCGAAACGACCACGGTCGAAGCGCCGCAGCTGCGGGTTGTCAAAACCCCGCCGCCCGCACCGACGGCGGCGAGCCTTGCCGAGGTGCAGGAGGCCATGGCGCGCGAGCTGATGCTCGCCGACGCCATGCACGAGGCGATGATCCAGCAATACCTGCGAATGAACGGACAGGCGTTCCGCGACGTCGCCGGCCGGTGAGCCCTATCTGACCGATTTCGTAAACCAGTACTTGATGTACTGGCCAAGCGTGGGGTGATACCAGAGTCCGGATGGGCCCACGCCTTCGCGGCTGGCGAGGGTGCCATCGAGCACATCGCGCAAGGCCTGCTTCATCAGTGGAATCGCGGCGGCCAGCTGATGCAGCGGGTAGGTGTTGAAACCGTCGCCGCGCTCGACGCGGATCCGTTGCTGGTACAGCACGCCGCCGGTATCCACCCCGGCATCCACCAGGTGGACGGTGACGCCGCAGTTCTCTGCATCGTCGTGGACCAGCGCCCAGTAGCCGCCGTGCACTCCGCGGTAACGCGGCGTGATGCCGACATGCGTATTGATGAAGGGGCGTTCGATGCAGTCGATCACGCTGCGCGAAATGATACGTGTGCCGTTCACCACGACGGCATCGGGATCGAGTCTTTTGAGCAGCCGGCGCACTGCGGCGGCGTTGATGCTGGGCACGCGATGAGTGATGGCCGGCGACGGCAGGGCCGCCTGCAATCCATAATGCTGGACGAGCTGATCGATGCGGCGCTGCTGCCATTGCGCCAGCACCCGGTTGAACCCGATGAAAGCCAGCTGGCCGATGACCGTGGGCCAGCCCAACCGGCGCAGCCGGTGCCGTATCATGGCCCGCGCCGACGGCTTGCGCTCCACTACCACGGCGAGGATCTCCGCCTCCGCCGCCAGCGCGTTGTACATGAACCAGGACGACAGTCCATCGCCGCACAACATGACGATGCGGGGACGCCGTGGGCTCATCGTGCGGCCAGTGCGTTGGCGAGTTCGGCCATGCCCAGCGAGCGCATCCCGTGACGGCGGCGCAGGTGTTCGAACTCCTCGAGTATGCGCTGCAGGAAGCGGATGTTCTGCTCGGTGTCGATGCCGAAATTGTGCGGATGCCACCAGAGATGGAAGACTTCATGGTGTCTGGCGGCATGGCGCATGGCGTGCGTTATCCGGCGTAGCCGCAGGCCATCCAGCCAGGCCAGGCGCGGGTCGTGCGGACGCAGGAACCGGCTGGCCGGAAAGTTGAACGGGAGCGTACCGGCGCAGCTTTCCAGCGAATACGTGTGGTGACCGCTGAGGTTGATGTAGCTGTCCAGCAGGCGGCCCATTCGGCGCACCGTGTTCTGTCCCACATGATCGGTGGCGGCATACAGCCAGCCGTGTTCGTTGCCGCGGTACGCGGTGATGCCGTGCTCCGCCAGCACCGCCAGGTAGTCGGGATGCCACTGGTTGCGGGGGAATACCAGGCTGCGTATGGCGAGGCCCCGTTCCGTGGCGATGCGGATGGCGGCGGCGATGTCGGCGCTGAACGTCGCCGCGGTCTGGCCGGCTTCGCGGCAGTAGTAGTGCGAGAACGTATGGCTCGCCACTTCCTGCTGCGGCGTTGCGGCAATCAGGTCGACCAGCGCCGGCGCGAAATGATAGCGCTCGACAAGATCCGTCGACTGCTCCAGATAGCGGTAAGGGCACAGCATGCGGTTCTTGTAGTCGGCCCTTTCGGACGGCGCCGCCGACAGCGCCTCGTCGCGATCATGGCAAAACAGAAAGCCCACGACCGCCCAGGTGGCGTGAATATCGTGCTGCTCGAACAGGCCCAGCATGCGGGGAATGGCCTGCCTGACACCGTCGAGACGTTCGCGGTAATCATCCAGACTGCGCGTATCGCGCACACCCCAATAGAGTTCGAAGTCGATGGATATGGTGAGTGCGCCGGTGTTCATACCATCCAGCCTGCTTTCCACTGGCACGAGCGTATCAGCTCCGGGTGAACGCTGGCGTTACTCCGAAACCCCGCCTGTGGCCGGCCGGCTGCTGTCGGAGGCATGCAACCTCTGCGGCCGCCGCCGCCTCCCCTCCTCCGTCGTCCTCGTCCTCGTAGGAGCCCGCTCGCGGGCGATGCTTTTGTTTTAAATCTGCCTACCCAACCAACCATTAGAACAAAAGCATCGCCCGCTAGCGGGCTCCTACAAGTGGCGGTGCGCGTTCAGTCGCGGCGGCAAAAAGCCCGGGGCATGCCGGGCTTTTTTGCCGCCAATAGGCCGGTGACGGTTCAGGCGATGTCGGGCAGCGTGGCCACCCCGGCTTCGATCGCCGCATGGTGCATCAGCGTACGCGGCAGGATGCGTGCGAAGTAGAAGCTGGCGGTGTCGCGTTTGGCCTGCTTGAACGCGGCCGACTGCGTTCCGGTCACGGCGGCCGCCAGGCTGCGCGCCCACATGTAGGCCAGTGCGACGTAGCCGGAGTAGTACAGGTAGTCGACGGCGGCCGCGCCGAGTTCCTCCGGGTTCGCCTGCACGCGCTGGGCCAGTTTCAAGGTGAGATCGCTCCAGTTCTTGGTGGCGATGGCGAGCGGGGCGATGTACGCGCGCAAGGTTTCGTCGGCACTGTGCTGCTGGCAGAACGTGCTGATCTCCTCGAGGAAATGCTTGAATCCCACACCTTGCAGCTGGAGGATCTTGCGTCCGAGCAGATCGGCGGCCTGGATGCCGGTAGTGCCTTCGTACAGCGTGATGATGCGCGCATCGCGGACGAACTGCTCCACGCCGTTCTCGGCGATGTAGCCGTGGCCGCCGTAGATCTGCAGCGCTTCCTTGGTGCACTCCTGCGCCAGCTCGGTGACCACGCCCTTGGCGATGGGGATCAGGAACGCCACCAGTTCGCCCGCCGCCTTGCGTGCGGCTTCATCGGTGGCGCGTGCCTCGATGTCGGTCTGCAGTGCGGTGTACAGCAGCAGCGCGCGCGAGCCCTCGACGAAGGCGCGCTGGGTCAGCAGCATGCGGCGCACGTCCGGTTGCACCAGCAGGTTGTCGGCCGGCCTGTCGGGGAACTTCGGACCGGACAGCGAGCGCGACTGCAGCCGCTCGCGGGCGTAGTTGAGGCTGTTCTGCAGCGCCCGTTCGGCCAGCGCCAGACCTTGCACGCCGACCGACAGGCGCGCCGCATTCATCATGGTGAACATCGCCATCAAGCCCTTGTTCGGCTGGCCGATCAGATAACCCTCGGCGCCGTCCAGGTTGATCACGCAGGTGGAGCAGGCATGGATGCCCATCTTGTGTTCGATCGCGCCGGCGGCGACCGTGTTGCGCGCGCCCAGCGAGCCGTCCTCGTTGACCTTGAACTTCGGCACGATGAACATCGAGATGCCGCGGCTGCCTTCCGGCGCGTCGGGCAGGCGGGCCAGCACCAGGTGCACGATGTTCTCGGCGAGGTCGTGCTCGCCGGCGCTGATGAAGATCTTGGTGCCGGTGATCTTGTAGGTCTTGCGATCGCCCGATTCCGCCTGGGCCGGTTCGGCGCGGGTCTTCAGCAGGCCGAGGTCGGAGCCGGCCTGCGGCTCGGTCAGGCACATCGTGCCGGTCCAGCGGCCTTCCACGATCGGCTTCATGAAGCGCTCGCGCTGCCACTCTTCGCCATGCAGCTCCATGGCGTGAGTGGCGCCTTCGGACAGCAGCGGATACAGGCTCCACGCCAGATTGCCGGATTGAAAGATCTCGGTGGTCGCCGTGCCGAGCACGCCAGGCAGCGCCTGGCCGCCATAGGCTTCGGGGTTGGTCAGGCCGGTCCAGCCCCCTTCGGCAAACTGCTTGAACGCTTCCTTGAATCCTTTCGGCGTGGTCACCGCCCCGGTGGCCTTGTCGAAGTGGCAGCCTTCCTCGTCGGCGGGACCGTTGGTCGGCGCCAGCAACTGCTCGCTGAGGCGGCCGGCTTCTTCCAGCACGGCGTCGAGCAAGTCGCGGCTGTGTGCTTCGCCGCCGCGCAGACCGGTCAAGGTCTTTTCGGCGCCCAGCACGTCAAACAGAGCGAAGCGCAAGTCATCGAGTGGAGCCTTGTAAGCGGTCATGGTGATTCCTGGGATAGAGGAGACATGCGATGAAGGATGTCCCGGAAAGAGTCAGCGATAGGTGTTGGCGATGCCCGGCACCGGCGAAAGCCAGTCGTTGCCGTGGAAGTCGAAGTCGCGCGGCTTGTCCTCCTGCTCGGGCCTGGCACTGGCGCTGCCGCTGACGCGGTAAGCCAGCGTGCCGCTGCTGCCCTTGGCGGCGATCGCCTGCAATGCCTGCGCCATCGCGCTGGTGGGCAGCACGTCGAGCTGCACCACGTCGCCGGCGAGCGCCGGGATGTCCCGCTTGAACACGCCATGCAGCCGGACCGGCACCAGCTCGGCGATCTGCAGCTGGCCGTCCAACGATGTGAAATCCATCTCGCCGTAACTGTTGTTCTGAATGCGCACGGTCAGCTGCCACTGGCCGCTGGGCAGCACCGCCAGTTGCTGGATGCTCACGGTGGGCGGATAGACGCTCTTCTTCGCCGGGCCGCAGGCGGTCAGGCCGGCGATCAACAGGACAATCAGAAATTCTTGCAGCAGTCGTTTCATGGCTTCACCTCAAACGATTGTTTGAATCTTAGCAAAGTTGACGGAAATTCCCATGACGCTCTGCAACGGGCATCATCGGGGGTCCGTTCCCCAGAGCCAGCAGATCCGCCCATGACCTCAGCCCGTCGCATCATCGCCCGCCGTTCGCCGATCCACGGCAACGGAGTCTTCGCCGCCAGCGCCATCGCCAAAGGCGAGGAGATCATCCAATACAAGGGCAAGTTGCTGACCCACGCCGAGGCCGACGAACTGTATGGCGACGGCGGCGAAACCGGCCATACCTTCCTGTTCACGCTCAACGACGACTACATCATCGACGCGAACCAGCACGGCAACAGCGCGCGCTGGATCAATCACAGCTGCGCACCGAACTGCCGCGCCGTGGTCGAGGAAAGCGCCAGCGGCGATCCGCGCAAGGACAAGGTGCTGATCGAGGCCATCCGCGCGATCAAGCCGGGCGAGGAGCTCACCTACGACTACGGCATCGTGCTGGACGTGCCGCACATCGCGCGCCTGAAAAAGCTGTGGGTTTGCCTGTGCGGATCGCCGAAATGCACTGGGACCTTGCTCAAGCCGAAGCGGTAGGCACTCGCAAAAAAATCGCTTCTATACTCCGGATGTGCCCGACGTGGGGGCTGGCAACCAGGACAGCTACAAGGGGAAGGAAGCGATGGAAACAAACCCGTATGCCGCACCAGCAGCCGTGGTCGACGATGTCGCTTGTATGAGATGCATATGATCTGGAAAACCGCAAGGCCAGGCGCGGCAGGCGTCTCGGCGTTCGCTGCTGGTGGTGCTGATCACCAACGTGCGCGACGTGGACGACGCGGAATTGCGCATGGCGGTGTCGATGCTGGCCAGGCCTCATCTGGTGATGCTGGTCAGCCCGCGAGCTGGCGCTGGAACGCGCCGCGATCGAGCCGGGCGACGAGCTGGAAACCAGCATCCGCAGCGCAGCCGCGATGCATTACCTCGCCGAACGCGAGCGCGTGCACGAAGGCCTGCGCCGCGAGGGCGTGAACACGCTCGACGTGAGTCGCGCGCCTACCAGGTAATTGCGGTGCGGTGTGCGATGTTTTTGTAGGAGCGACCTCGGTCGCGATGCTCTTCTCTTTTTTCCGAATCACGAGCAAGAGCATCGCGACCGAGGTCGCTCCTACATGATGGGCGCGCACATGGCAGCGAGGCGGATCGACTGCACCTCAATCCTCTTCCACGTGCGGTTTCCACGCCTCGCTGAGCTGCTTCTGCACGGTCGGCGGGACCGCTTCGTAGTGGCTGAGATCGAGGCTGTAGCGGCCGCGTCCGCCAGTCATCGACTTCAGTTCGGTGGGGTAGTCGATCAGTTCGGCCAGCGGCGCCTGCGCCTTGATCACCAGCTCGCCGCCGCGCTGGGTGTCAGTGCCCATGATGCGTGCGCGCTTGCCGGCGAGGCCGCCGGTGACGTCGCCCACGTTGTGCTCGGGAATCGCCACCTCGACGTTGACGATCGGCTCAAGCACGATCGGCCGCGCCTTGCCGATCGCGTCGAGAAACGCCTTCTTGCCGGCGCTGATGAAGGCGACTTCCTTGGAGTCGACCGGATGGTATTTGCCGTCGTACACGGTCACCCGCAGATCCTGCAGCGGATAGCCGGCGATCGCGCCGTGCTCCATCGCCTGGCGCACGCCTTTCTCGATCGCCGGCAGAAACTGGCCGGGAATCACGCCGCCTTTCACCGCATCGACGAATTCAAAACCGGTGCCGCGCTCGAGCGGTTCCACCCGCAGGAACACTTCGCCGAACTGGCCGGCGCCGCCGGTCTGCTTCTTGTGCCGGTGATGGCCTTCGGCGTGGCCGGAAATGGTTTCGCGGTAGGCGATGCGCGGCGGATGGGTCGCCACCTCGACACCGTAGCGTTCGCGCATGCGCTCCAGCATCACCTTCAGATGCAGGTCGGACAGCCCGCGCACCACCGTCTCGTTGAGCTCCTTGCGGTGCTCGACGCGGAAGCACGGATCCTCCTCGGCCAGCCGCCCCAGCGCGTTGGAGAGCTTCTGCTCCTGGCCCTTGTGCTTCGGCTCCAGCGCGAGGCCGAACATCGGCGACGGAAACGTCAGCGGCGCCAGCGCGATCCGATCCTCGTCATGCGAGTCGTGCAGCACCGCGTCGAAGTGGATGTCCTCGATCTTCGCCACCGCGGCGATGTCGCCCGGGATCGCCGCCTCGATCTCCACGTGCGTCTTGCCCTGCAGCCGAAACAGATGGCCGACCTTGAACGGCTTGCGGCCGTCGTCGACCAGCAACTGGCTGTCGCGGCGGATCGTGCCTTGCCACACGCGGAAGACGCCGAGCTTGCCCACGAACGGATCGTTGACGATCTTGAATACGTCGGCGATCACGTGGCTGGCCGGATCGGCGCTGACCGCCAGCGGCGATCCATCGCTGCGCACGAAGGGTGGCGGATTGCCTTCGGCCGGATTCGGCAGCAGTCGCGTGGCGATATCCAGCAGTTCGTTGACGCCGGCGCCGGTGCGCGCGCTGACGAAGCAGATCGGTACCAGATGGCCTTCGCGCAGGCACTGCTCGAACGCATCGTGCAACTGCTGCGGGGTCAGTGCGCCTTCGCCCACATCGAGGTACCGGTCCATCATGGTTTCGTCGATCTCGACGACCTGGTCGAGGATGCGCTGATGCGCTTCGGACAGCGAAGAAAAATCGGTGGCGCCTTCGCTGTGGAAAAAGCAGTCCAGCACGCGCGTGCCACGTCCGGCGGGCAGGTTCACCGGCAGGCATTCGTTGCCGAACTCCTCGCGCAGCGCATCCACCACAGCCGCCAGGTTGGCGCCGTCGAAGTCGATCTTGTTGACCACCAGCATGCGTGCAAGTCCGCGCTGCTTCGCATGCATCATCATGCGGCGGGTGCCGTGCTCGATGCCGTTGATCGCGTTGACCACGATCGCCACGGTTTCCACCGCGGCCAGCGCGGCCAGCGTGGCGCCGCGGAAATCGGCATAGCCTGCGGTGTCGATCAGGTTGAGGTGGCAGTCGTCCCGAGCCAGGTGCGCGATGCAGCTGTCGATCGAGTGCACGCGGGCTTTTTCCTGGCTGTCGGTATCCGACACCGTGTTGCCGCGCTCGACCGTGCCCGGTGCCTGAATCGCGCCGCCGGCCAGCAGCAGCGCTTCGAACAGCGTGGTCTTGCCCACGCCGGCATGGCCGACGAGCGCGATGTTGCGGATGCTTTCCGTGGAGGAGCCTGTCTGGACAGTCATAGCGATCCCCGCCGGGAGCTGTTTGCCCGCAGGGCAAGGAAGAGGGAGGAAGCGTGTGTCGATACGCGACCGGGCGATGACGCAGCCATGTGGGCAAACAGACCCGGCCCGAAGGGTTGCCCCGCCAGGGCCGTCATGCGGCAGCGCGCAGCTTGATCATGGCACCACCATGATCTGCGCCACGCACTCCCACCTGACAACCCTGGCGGGGCAACGTGGATCGCTATGACTGTCCAGACAGGCTCAAGCACGATGCGACCCTCCTCAAGCAGGGCGTGGCCTCGTGGCATGAACGGCGGCACATGAGGCCGCGCGTTGGCGGCTGACGATGGCGGGCCGTCATGGTCGACCCTCGCATGGGCAGGGCGGGCATATGCACAGGGCGAGGGCGGTCATGGCGGAGTGGCGCGGGGCACCACGCGTCTAGACTTGAGCGAACCGCCGATGCGGTCAAGCTGCAGTGCGGGGAACCGGCGGCACGTGGCGGCGGTCTGTAGTGCGCGTGAACTCCGCTTCCGCCGGCACGGTACGCCGGGGTTCAAGCGCCATCCGTCTTCCGCATTCCACGAGGCATCATCATCGTCCGTCCGCAGCAGGCCGCAGATCAACGCCAGCCATGGCCACGCCAGGACCAGCCAGGCGACCGCGTCCAGCCGGGCCGGAATCGGCTGGATGGCGGACTGGCCCCGCTGGACGGCCCGACCCAGGCGCGGCTGCGGCAGCGGCGCTGGCGCGAGCCGCGGCGCAATCGTCGGCAGCGCTGGCTGGCGATCATGGTGGCGGTGCTGCTGCATGCGCTGTTCGTGGTGGCGACCTGGTACGGCATGCGGCCGCGGCTCACGCCCACGGTAGCGGCTCGAACGGACGAAGTGCTGCGGATTCGGCTCATCGTCCGGTCGCCCATTCCGGCGGTCGCACCGCCGCCCGCGCAGAATCTGCCGCCGCCGCCGAAACCGCACACGCGGCCCAGGCTGCCCGAGCCGGTCGCGAAGGAAGCGATGACCTTGCAGCTGCCGCCGCCCAAGCCGGCTGCCACGGCGCGGCTGTACGACAAGAACGGCCAGCCACTGCTGCCGGCGGCCGCCGCCAGCGCGCCCGAGCCAGGCTATGTACAGCACCTGCCGCAAGGCGACGCGCGCGTCATGCAACACACCGATGCGATCAAGTACAAGGCGACGCGCTTCGAGCAGTACTTTCCGCCGCCGGATGAAACCGCAGGCGGCGCGGCGGTTCGGCATGTGGTCGATGCGGTGGTGAAGTCGAAGGACGTGAATCTGCCGCGTGGCGTGCATCTGAAATGCATGACGGTGCTTGGCATTCCGACGCCGAATTGCATCAATCCGCCGGCGCCGCCTTCGGCCAAGGATGGCGACGAGCGTCTCAGCATGGCGCCGGCCAGGCCGCTGGATGGCCGGGCGCATGCGCCGAAGCCGCCCAGCGTGGAGGCATGCATCGCGATGTATCGCGCCGGCAAGCCGCTGGCGTCGGGTTGTCCGGTCGATACGCCCAATCGTTCGGTCGACGCCGAACTGCGCGAACATGCCGAGGGTGCCGCCCGTCCCTAAGGAACGAAGTCCACTGCGGTCCGCAGAAAAGTGCTTACCTGCCCTACCTAGGGATGCTCTGATCAATTCTACGTAGGCGGCATGATGTCCAGAAGGCGCGCAGGGTGTGTTGCGTGGCGCAGGGAAGACTGGCCGTCTTGCCAAGCTGCGCGGCGCAGCCTGCGCGCCTTCTGGACATCACCCCATCATTTTAAATTCAATGCGTTGGGGCCGTGACTGTCTGTCCGCATGCCTTCGGTCCGCCGTCTCGACAGACGGCCAGTCTGCCCTCGCCGACGGCCCTGTGGCCTGCGAACAGACAGTCACGGTGACGCCTACGTAGAATTGATCAGAGCATCCCTAGCCTTGTGGGAGCGACTTCAGTCGCGAATGCTTGGCAGCACGCTGCGCCACCCGCTTGTGCACCGAGCCGCCGCAACGCCGCGATGCTGCAGTCCGCTGCCGCGGCCATCGCGACTGAAGTCGCTCCCACAGGCAAACGGGCATCCCGGCGACGAACAGAAGCTTGTTCAGACGTCCCTTGGGTGTCATGCGGAACGGCGGCTGCGCCCGCTACACTGGCTGCATGCCCTTGCCACCCCCGGACCAACCCGCCGCCGGCCGTTCCGCCAACCCCGCGCGGATCATGCTGAACTCGCCGCTGGCGGCGGCCTCCCGAGCCCGGGTCTACCATCAACGCACCCGCCAGCGCCCACGCGAGCGTGGCCGGCAGGCGGTCGCCGCGATCGGCGCACTGCTGGTGCACATCGTGTTCCTGTTGAGCTTCGTGCTGGGGCCGGCCTACGAGGTGACGCCGCCGCCGGAGCCGAAGCTGCAGTTCATGCAGGTGCGTCTGATCGAACCGCCCGAGCCGCCGCTACCGCCGCCGGTGCGCGGCACCCCGCCGAAGGAGCGCGGTCCGCGGCATCAGGGGCGCAGCAGCCAGCCCACGCCGAGCAGCGAGCGCAGTGCGTACACGCAGGCGACCATAGCGGCATCGCCGGCACCGGCCGCCGCTACACCGGTGCTTGCAAAGGCTGCGAAGCCGCATGCGCCGGCACCGAAACCGAAGGCCGCGCCGTCACCGCCGGTGAGCCTGCCGAAGCCGGCGCCGACACCCGACTTGCAGCCGGTTCCACTGGCCGGCGAGCCGCCGGCGGTGGCGCTGCCGACGCCGACCCTGCAGCCACCGGTACCGCCGAAGTTCCAGCCCGAATCCATACGCAAGCCGCAACTGGAAGGCAACCGACCACTGACACCACCGGCTTCGCTGGCCCTGCCGGACGTGCCGCCGCAGTCACCGCCGCCGATCAGCGTGGCCAGCATCACGTTGAATACCGAGGTGCCTAAAACCAACGCGCCGGCGAGCGTGGCGCCAGCCCACGCCGAGGTCGCCGCCGCACCGCCGGCACCCGAGCTGCAGCCGATTCCGTTGCCGGCCCAGCCATCGCCGAGCGTGAACCTGCAGGCGCAGCTGAGTGTGCCGACGCCGACCGTGCCGAATGAGAAACCGCAGGTGCAGGTGCCGACAGCCGAGGTCGCCGAAGCCGAACTCGAAGCAGTGCCGCCGGTGCCCGCCACGCCGGCACGTAGCGAAGCGCGGACACCAAGCGTGAAGATCGAGGTTGCGGACACCGCGCGCACGCCGGCCATCCAGCCGTCCATCGAGCGGCCGCAGCTGAGTGCGCCGGTCACCGCCGCTACACCGACGATCACCGCGGCAAGCAACCCGGTCCAGTCGCCGTCGCCGGCAGCGACCGAGCAACCCGCCGCGCACGAGACCAACCCGAGTCCAGGCGACATCAACAGCGGGCGCGACGTCAGCCGCGCACCCAACGCCACGCCGCAAGGCAGCGACACGGCCACGCCGGGCGAGCCCAACGGCGTGGTCGCCGCGCCGGAAACGGACACCGGCAGGAACACGGCCGCCACGTCGCCGAAAGCGGGGCAGGGCAGCGACAAGGGCAGCACCGGCCAACAGCAGGGCACCGGCCAGCCCGGCGGCGACCAGCCCGGCGCCGACCAGGGCGAGAAGCACGGCGAACTCGGTAGCTACGTGCAACTGAAACCGCGCGGCGATACCGAGATCATGAGCCACGGCACCCCGAACATCGGCTACCAGTCGACCCGCTTCGATCAGGACTGGACCCCCGAGGGCGAAAGCTCGATCGACACCGCGCTGCGTCATGCGGTGGAAAAAACCACGGTCAAGCACACCTTCCATCTGCCCCGCGGCGTGCGCGTCGAATGCGCAGTGATGCCGCTGCTGCCGATGTCTCTGTTCGGCTGCAAGGATCCCGACCCGCCGGCGAAGCCGGTCGACGCGAAAGTCTACGAACGCCTGCACCTCGCTCCCGCCAACCCGGTGGCGCCACCCGCACCCGCTGGCAGCGGCGCGGCTCCCGCGCCGATGATCAAATTCGACAACAGCGCCGAATGCGCAGCGGCCCGCGTCGGCGGCGGCCCGCCGCCGCCCGGCTGCGAAGGCATCGTGCTGCCGGTCAAGCCAGTCCGCTCACCTGCGTCGTCGTCCAGCTCGTGGGTACCGGCCAGCGACCAGTTCCACTGAGGTGCACCTGGCTGCCGGGCTCAGCATCGATCCAGCGGGCTCAGTACGCCGTGGCCGCCGCGGTTGAGTACGTGGGTATATATTTGAGTGGTGGCGACATCCTTGTGGCCTAGCAGTTCCTGCACGGTACGAATGTCGTAGCCGGCTTCCAGCAGGTGCGTGGCGAATGAATGACGCAACGTGTGCGCACTAACCGGCTTGGCGACCCCGGCAGCGCGGCACGCCGTCTTCAACGCACGCGAGAGGATGGCGTCGCCGAAATGATGCCGGCGTTCGATGCCGTCCCGCGGATCAAGGGAGCGCTGCGCCGAGGGGAACACATACTGCCAGCCGACATCGCGCGGAGCATTCGGATATTTGCGTGCCAGCGCATGCGGCAGCCACACCGCGCCGAAGCCCGCCGCCAGGTCCGAGTCGTGCAGCAGGCGGGCGCGCTCGATCTCCCGGCGCAACGGTTCGACCAGCGAGCGCGGCAGCATGGTGCGACGGTCCTTGCCACCTTTGCCATCGCGGATGACGATCTCGTTCCGCCCGAAATCCACATCCTTGATACGCAGCCGCAGCGCCTCCATCAAGCGCATCCCGGTACCGTACAACAGGCTGGCGAGCAACCAGGTGCGCCCATCCATTCTTGCCAGCACGCGCGTGATCTCGTCACGCGAAAGCACCGTCGGCACATGCTGTGATCGCTTGGCCCGCACGACGCCTTCCATCCACGGCAGCTCGATTCCCAGCACCTGCTTGTACAGAAACAACAGCGCCGCCAACGCCTGATTTTGCGTGGTCGCCGCCACCTTGCCTTGAACTGCCAGCTGCGACAGAAACCCCTCGACCTCGGCTTCGCCCATATCGCGCGGATGCCGCTTGCCGTTGGCCAGAATGAAGCGACGGATCCAGGCCACGTAGACCGCCTCGGTGCGCATGCTGTAATGCTTCAGCCGCAACACGCGTCGCACCTCGTCCAGCAACCGTGGCGCAGGCGAGCCGCCGACCATACGGTTTATTTCCGCGTTTCCGGAGTCATAAGACATAGCGCATCATTTTGGGAGATATGCGAAGGCCATCCTCGCCCTCCCACGTCGCCGCAGCCATCCGCTAAATCCTTGCCTGTCCGTAGGATTTGCCCGCTTGACGAAGGGCGGCCGAAAGCTGAACATCCGGTGCATATGCCCCGATGTGGGGTCTAATAAGCGTTAGGTCTTTGCTTGTGGGGCAGCTCGGCCAGGTGGGTTTCGTTCGTCAACGCGTTGTCGTGTAGTGTTTCGCTTCGGCAAGTCTGTTTGGTGTTTGCGGCAAGCCATCAAGTTTCAAAGCGTGGGGTTCGTGGCTCGTTGGTGTTGCACGGCGTCGTGTAGTTCGCCTTGTCGCGCTCTGGCCGCAAATCCCTAACCAGTCATTCAAGCGGACGGCTGCGCCGCCGCTTAATTCCAGCGTTAGGCGGTTGCTTTGCTGTTGTTCCGCACGGGTGCGTTTCGCCCAGCTTCGCGTCTGCTTGTTGTTCTTCGCTTCGGCAGCATTTTTCTGCAGCGGCGCGGCAAGCCTTCAGCATTCAGAGCTGGTAGTTTTGGGGTAGTTGGTTGCTCATGTTCTGCGCTCATCCTGGCTGTAAGCCATCGCTCAAGCGCATCGTGCCGCACCCGTCTAACATTTCGTTCAAGGCGGACGGCTACGCCGCCGCTTAACTCTAGCGTTAGGTTGTCTATGAGCATTACGTTGCAATATGCGGGAACGAGCGTCGAAGTGCTCGACGGGCCTTATCTTTCCCGCGGGCAGCCGACCCCAGACGCAGTTGTTTACTACTCAACTCTCATTGCCAACATCGGCGAGCTCAAGCGCTACGCAGCACAATCGCTTTTGCCGCTCTACAACAATGTCTGGCTAGACGACGAGATTGGTCAACTGGACGAGCAAACCTTCATGCAAAAATTGGCTCGGCCTTCGGTGCATGTCTACGACGAGATCGGGGCAGCATTGGTCTACTTCGACGATGGCGGCATCTTCGCAGGCCACAGCATCGAAATTACAATCAAAAACGGGTCGCCTTGCCATGCTCAAATTCTTGGCTAAGCAACCTAACCAGTCATTCAAGCGGACGGCTCCGCCGCCGCTTAATTCAAGCGTTAGCTTCTCAAGGGATCGCGTATGTCACCGAACAGAAAGCGTGAACTCGCCGAGCTCATTTCGTTCGTAGGCATCTTCGCCACAGAAACTTGGAAAATTGATCCCGCTGATCCTGTGCACCCAACAAATTTTGCTGCGCACATCGTTTCAACCATGGGGAAATCACAAGCCCTGGTTGGCGCGCGGCAGGCTGCGAATGATGCGATTGAGTCACTTCAAAGCCTCTCCCAACAGGAGCTAGCGGTTCTTGATGCTAAGTTGCAAGCAGCCGGTGCGGTGGCGCTCGCGGAGATGCGTCGCAGGTATTCAAGGCAATACAAGGGAGTCCTCAAACGCGGCAGGATACGCAACGAGACCGAGTTCTATCTCGTCAAAGGCATCCTTGACTCATGCACGGAGTCACTTGATCAGGGGGAGCAAGCCACCCTCTCCTCACTGCTGCTACGCTTCGAGCAAAGCAGCTAACCAGTCGTTCAAGGCGGACGGCTTCGCCGCCGCTTAACTCTAGCGTTAGGTGCTCATGACAAGCTCCGAGAAATTGAAGGCCATGAAGGTGCACTTCGCGTCTCTTGGCATTAGTCCTATTACTGGCGCACCCTGGGTTTGGCGTGTTCTGTGGTTCTTCAAGGTTCCGGTCCCACCGCTGGTTTTCTTGCCCTTTGCTTCTGTAGCTTTGCTAACGGGTGGGCTCGCCGCTGTGCTATGGGGCTTGTTCATGTGGCTTGTCTTCTGGTCACGCGGTGGTGAATCAATGTGGGTCGTGGTCGGTATTCCACTGCTGTTCGGAGCCTTATTCGGCTACATCAATGCAAAGCGTGTCCGTACCATCGCCCATACTTATGATCTCCCACTCTGGGCCGACTACAACGGGCCGCCGCACTCGTAGGTCGCACCTAACCAATCATCCAAGCGGACGGCTACGCCGCCGCTTAATTCCAGCGTTAGCGCTGCGAAGGAGTCACCATGGACTTGGCACATAAATCAGACGAAGAGATTTTGGCTGTTGTTGATCCCATCATGGACAATCTGATGGAAGCTTCGACCGTCATCGACTACGAGCGACACACACAAGACTTCACCGAGCGTGCCAAGAGCGTCCTCTCTAAAAGCGCACTTGAGTCAATTTGTAATCAATACCAGAGTGCAAAGGGTTTCTTTGCAAAGCGCGAGTTTGTGGCAGCCTTCAGGCGCCCGGAGTCCATCGCAGTTGTCTGGCGGCAAACCTTCACAAAAGTACCAGGCGAGTTCGTCGCCGAACTCGTTCTTGTTCAACAAGGTGGCAGGTACTTGGTCGACCACGTGATGGTCTTCTAGTACGCGCTAACAGTTCCGTAAGAGACTTCCCGTCAATACCGCCCGCTTGATGCTCTTGCCTTGAGCTTTCAGGCTTTCGCTGGCCATCATGTTGTCCTCTGTGTTGCGTCGTGCATGTCAGTGCGTGCGGCGTTGAACGTT